>NZ_JBRUHS010000002.1:0-291783 GCF_053206945.1 Streptococcus dentasini | reverse complement strand
AGGTTAGGCTTGATACAATAGATAGGTATTCAATTTTGAATTGGCAAACTAAGTCCATTCATAGTTAAGTGACGCTAGCCTAGGAGAGACACCTGTACCCATGCCGAACACAGTCGTTAAGCCCTAGTACGCCTGAAGTAGTTGGAGGTTGCCTCCTGCGAGATAGGGGAGTTGCTTAGCATCATATAGGGAGTTTAGCTCAGTTGAAAGTGAGAGGGAATCGAGCTTTTAATCGGGGGGATAGGGAAAGCGAAGCTTTCGACTGTTTCCCAGCTAGAGTTAAACTTCTGTTCCAAGGGAGTTTAGCTCAGCTGGGAGAGCATCTGCCTTACAAGCAGAGGGTCAGCGGTTCGATCCCGTTAACTCCCATGATTAAGTAATGAGAACGTAAAGAAAAGCGTATGATTTTAGGAAATGGGTAAGAAATCCTGATTTCTTAAGCCATTTATCTAAATCACTATCTTTTTAGTTCGAATACAATTACTTGAATAGGTCCCGTGGTGTAGCGGTTATCACGTCGCCCTGTCACGGCGAAGATCGCGGGTTCGATTCCCGTCGGGACCGTTGAAATAGTCTGGGAGACTATTTCAATCTGGAAATAAAACAAGCGAAAGCTTGTATCAGCTTTTAGATGTCTGGAAGACATTTTGAAGTTGGAAAAAGAACAAATGCAGTTTGTGTTGGTTCTTTAAAGCCAAGAAGGACTCGTTAGCTCAGTTGGTAGAGCATTTGACTTTTAATCAAAGGGTCACTGGTTCGAGCCCAGTACGGGTCATAGATGCGGGTTTGGCGGAATTGGCAGACGCACCAGATTTAGGATCTGGCGCTTAACGGCGTGGGGGTTCAAGTCCCTTAACCCGCATAAGAGAGATAGGCCGGCTTAGCTCAGTTGGTAGAGCATCTGATTTGTAATCAGAGGGTCGCGTGTTCAAGTCATGTAGCCGGCATTAGCGAACGTAGTTCAGTGGTAGAACATCACCTTGCCAAGGTGGGGGTCGCGGGTTCGAATCCCGTCGTTCGCTTGAGGATTGCCGGGGTGGCGGAACTGGCAGACGCACAGGACTTAAAATCCTGCGAAGGGTAACCTTCGTACCGGTTCGATTCCGGTCCTCGGCATAAGAGAAGCACCCTTGGCTCAACTGGATAGAGTACCTGACTACGAATCAGGCGGTTAGAGGTTCGAATCCTCTAGGGTGCATAGCGATAGCATATACGGGAAGTAGCTCAGCTTGGTAGAGCACTTGGTTTGGGACCAAGGGGTCGCAGGTTCGAATCCTGTCTTCCCGATAGAGGGCGTTTTTTTTATTTTGCTCAAGTCTTTTGGGGCTTTAGTAGATAAAAGAACAAATCTGAGGATTAAGCAGTGATTCTTTCTCATTGACTTCAGTTGATAAAAGCACCAAAAAGGTTGAGATCTTAGTCTCAACCTTTTTGATATTAACGACTTTTGAGTTCAAGATAACGTTTGTACCAAATATTAATATACGACTCTGAAAATGGCCCTTTTTCATTGTTAATCCAGTCTACAAGAATCTTCACATTTTCTTTGAGGATAAAATCGATATCTCCAGAATAGTGCATCTCTCGTTTATGTGTTTCATATTCATCAACGTCAAGCAATTTTTTTTCATGATTTTCAAATACCTTAACATCTAGGTCATAGTCAATATATTTAAGTGCCTCTTCATCCATAACATAGGGACTGGCTAAGTTACAGTAGTAGGAAACACCACTATCACGAATCATTGCGATGATGTTGAACCAGAATTTTTTATGAAAGTAAACAATAGCTGGTTCTCGAGTAACCCAACGACGGCCATCACTCTCGGTAACAAGGGTATGGTCATTAACACCGATAATAGCATTTTCAGTTGTTTTTAGTACCATAGTATCGCGCCATGTACGGTGCAAACTACCATCATGCTTATAACTCTGAATTGTAATAAAGTCGCCTTCTTTAGGTAATTTCATGGCAAAAACCTTCTACAATTAAGTTTATCTGTTATAGTTTAACATAATTTAGCCGAAAAAGCATTTTTTACGAAGAAGAAGTACTTGAAAGCTCTTAGAATATATAGTGAATGGCAATTATAAGTTTATAGATAGTCTCGCAAGGCCGATTCAATATCTGAATAATCATAACCTTTCCGAGCCAATGCTTGAATCAGATGTTGCTTGAGCTTGTAGTCACTATATTTTTTCTGGTACTTTGGGTAAAGCTTGTCTAATTCTCGGCAAATTAACGTCATATCCCTTCTGCTATTCTTTTGAATATTTAGCTCATCTATAACTGCTCTGACAGTGCTAGTGTCGAACCCCTTTTGAAGTAATGATTGCTGTACCTTATCCTTTGTCGCCTTAGTAGGATAACGCCCTTCATACTTACGAAATAGCTTTTGTCCAACACGTTGAGCTAGGTCAAAAAAATCTTTCTCAGCTAAAATAGTTTCGCATACTGCTCTAGTAATCCCTTTTTGTTGAAGTTTTTGACTAAGAATAAAAGGCCCCTTGTCACCTGTATAAAAATTTTGATTGATGAAATTTTCAGCATACTGATAATCATCAATCCAGCATTCTTCTTTGAGATTATCAAGTACTTTGAGAACGTTTAATTCACTAAGATTATGTTGGGCGAGATAATTTTTCACTTCTCTTTGAGTTCGTGGTTTAAAAGAAAGAAAATAGAGAGCAAGATTCTTACCGTAGGAAAATTGGGAGAAAGATTGTATTTTTTTTAACTGCTCATCACTGATTTCCATCTGTTTTGATAGCATAAAATGTACAATGGTATCTTCGGTGATATAGAGACTTTCTTGATTATCAAGCTCTAAAAGATAGAGATGTTTTTTCTTTTCTATTTTAGTGATTTTCATAGGTTTATTATATCAAAAATGATAAAATGTTAGAGGTGTTGGCCTGCTTTGGGAAATTGAACGAAGGAAAATTGGCCAATGTACCTTATGGGATTGTGTTAGTGTTATTAGAAAGGATCTGATAATGGTGAGTTTACAGGTTAAGCAGAGAATCCCTTTGAAAATAAAACGTATGGGTATTAATGGTGAAGGAATTGGCTTTTACCAAAAAACCCTAGTATTTGTACCTGGTGCTTTAAAAGGGGAGGAAATCTTCTGTCAAGTTACGGCGGTAAAGCGAAATTTTGTTCAAGCAAAATTATTACAGATTAATAAGAAATCTAACTTTCGTGTACAGCCTCAATGCCCTGTTTATGAAAAATGTGGAGGATGTCAAATTATGCATCTTCGCTATGATAAGCAGTTAGATTTCAAAGATGATATCCTAAGGCAGGCTCTGAAAAAATTTAAACCGGCCGGTTATGAAAGATATGAAATCCGTCATACAAAAGGAATGAAAAAACCTGACCATTACCGTGCAAAGTTACAGTTTCAGACACGCTACTTTGGAGGGAGTGTCAAAGCAGGTCTTTTTGCGGCCAATTCTCATCGCTTGGTTCCACTGGATAATTGTTTAGTACAAGATAAATTAACCCAAAAAATTGTAAATAAAGCGGCAGTGTTATTAGGCAAATATCAGATTCCAATTTATGATGGACGAAAAAAAGCGGGTGTACGGACAATCATGGTACGTAAAGCACAAGCTAGCTCCCAAGTTCAGCTTATTTTTATCACGAGTTGTTCTTTACGCTTGTCAGCACTAGTAAAAGACTTACATTTGGCTTTTCCAGAGCTTATTTCAGTTGCAGTTAACTATAATTATTCAAAGTCTAGTGATATTTATGGAGATAAGACGGAAATCATATGGGGGAAAAATAGCATTCAGGAAGGGGTATTAGATTATAGTTTTTCTTTATCACCACGTGCTTTTTATCAACTTAATCCTCAGCAGACTCAAGTCCTTTATAATGAAGCTGTTCAAGCCATGGATCTAACACCAGATGATCATCTGATTGATGCCTACTGTGGAGTCGGCAGCATTGGCTTAGCTTTTGCAGGAAGGGTAAAATCTGTTCGTGGGGTAGATATTATCCCTGAAGCTATTGAAGATGCTAAGCAAAATGCCAAGGATATGGGGCTTGGTAATACCTACTATGAAGTAGGTCAGGCAGAAGAAGTTATCCCTAAATGGTATGCCGAGGGGTACCATCCCACTGCCCTCATTGTTGATCCCCCTAGGGTGGGATTAGACAAAGGTTTGTTAGAGACCATTGTTCGATATGCTCCTGAAAAGATGGTATATGTTTCCTGTAATGCCTCAACTTTAGCACGGGATTTGGTGACTTTAACCTCTACCTATGAGGTAGACTATATTCAATCTGTTGATATGTTTCCACATACCGCAAGAACTGAGGCTGTTGTAAAATTAAATAGGAAATATTAAAAGCATTAAGAAATGAAGCTGTGTAAGAGCTTGTTCAGTCTTCATTTATATTTTTGAGTAAGTTCTTAATGAGATGGTTGACTAACTTTTGTTTAATCGCAAGAGGAAAGCGAGAATTTAACCATCCGGGAGTCTTGAAAAAGCGGAAATATTCAGCCAGCTGTAGAGGCTCGGGTGATCTGAGGATGACTATTTGAGTTGTTAGCCCTAAAACAAAAGATAGGAATTAGATTGGGGGAGGGGCGTTTTAGGTCATGCCCTAGGAACTAGAGAGTGAAGAAAGCTAAAAAATTCTAATTTTAGCTCTCCTCACTCCTATTTTTTTAACAAAAAGGAAATTTTTAGAATACAAATATTACAATTAGATTAAAAAAGTTACAAAAATATGTTGACACGATATATCAGCTGTTTTATAATTAAAGAAAAGTAGGAGGATTTTCAAATAATGAAAAAAACATATAAACTTGCTGCTGTTCTTACCCTTAGTTCTATATTCTTTCTAAGTGCTTGTCATAAAGAGACTTCTCAAAATAAACCTAATCAAAGCTCAGAAAAAACGAGCCAAACAAATAATAATATTAAAAAAAATAATAGTGGTTCTTATACTAATCGGGGATCTAGTAGTACTTCCTCTCCCGCCACGTCTTCACAGAGAGAATCTGGAGAAAATAACAATCAAGAAAACTCTTCATCCAGTATCAATGTCTCAGCAATTGCTAATGGTGACTTTTCTAGTGTAGCAGGAACTTGGCAAAATGCTAATGGAGATACCTTGGTATTTGACAATAATGGTTTGGTATCCGATACTCAGTTTATCCAGTCCCAAGGGGTATCTGGTGAAAAAGCCTTATTTACCATAGGTCAGAAAGATTCAGAAGTGGGCAGCGCTGCCCTATTTATGATCCCAAAAGGAGTTGCTTCTACTGCTGGAGCAACATTTAATCAAGATGTAATAACAGTAGGGCAGGGCGCCTCGTCAGATGAGACTCCCTATTATAAAACTAGCTAGTTCAATCGTTAAAGTAGTTCGTATCAAAATTGCTATTACAAATACATTTCAAGATTACATTAATATGTTGACAACGTTTTTCGATTTATCTATAATAAAGGCAATTATGAAAATGAGAGGAGTATATAAATGAGAAAAGATTTATCATGGAGTGAAAAACAACGTTTTTCAATTCGAAAGTATTCACTAGGAGCTGCTTCTGTCTTAATTGGGGCTAGTTTGTTAATAGGAAACCAAGTTTTGGCAGATGAACAAGCTGCTCCTAATGATTCGATCCCTGATACTACAGTTCAAACAGTAGCCGTCAATGATGAGGGGCAAAATGTAGTTACTGATACTGGGATTGATAACTTACAAGAAAATAAAACAGCAGAGGGTGCGGCATCGGTAGCATCAGAAATATCTGATGCTGCAAGTCAGGCAGATATAAAAGAAGGTCTAGTTACTAACGAAGCTGCTTCGGCCACAGTTGATGAAGCGACACAGACTGATGGTAATACGACTCCCCCTGTAGCCGCTAATCAAAATACAGAATCAGCTTCAAGTTCTACTGATACTAGTGAAGTTACTTTACCCACACTGGAGCGTTATACTTTTGATAAAGAAGTAGAAGTTAAGAGCGAACCCAAGGTAACTGCAAAAACGGATTTTACCTTTAAACAAGGGGAAAGTATTAGCTATGATAAGCGCCTCCAAACTGACGGTTATAATTGGATCAGTTACGTTTCTTATAATGGGAATCGCCGTTATGTTATGCTGGATAAACTGGCAGCACCGGAGCCTCAGCCAAGTGAACCTAAGTTAACGGGGCAAATTAGCTTTGAAAATCAGACAGAACAAGGATTTGATATCCGCATATCTAATGTTTCAGATGATAATGGAGTTCTTGCTGTTAAGGTACCTATTTGGACAGTTAAAAATGATCAAGATGATTTAATTTGGTATGATGGTGTCAAACAAGATGACGGCACTTACAAGGTTGCTGTTAAGTTGGCTGATCATAAAAATGACAAGGGTGATTATCTCGTACATCTTTACTATGTTGAAAATGATGGTAGGATGGTTGGCATTACCGAAGCCAAGTATACAGTTGAAGAAACAACCCCGCAAGTCACCACCCGTACAGGAACTCTTTCCTTTAGCAACCAGGCTAATGGTGATTTCGATGTAATTATCTCCGATGTCTCAGACAGTGCAGGTCTTAAGGCTGTTAAGGTACCGGTTTGGACAGATGATAATGGTCAAGACGATTTGGTTTGGTATGATGGTGTCCAACAAGGAGATGGCACTTATAAAGTAAGTGTGAAGCGTTCAGATCATAAGGATGAAACAGGTCTTTATCAGATACATCTTTACTATATTGAAAATGACGGTCAGATGGTTGGAATTACCAATGGACAACATACACCTGAGGTAAAAAAAGAAGAAAATAAACTAACAGGTACTATCACTATTCAAAATCAAACTGCTGATGGTTTTGAAGTCGTTGTTACAAATGTTGCTGATAGCAAAGGAATAAAGGCTGTTAAAGTTCCTGTCTGGACGGAACAATCAGATCAGGATGATGTTGTTTGGTATGATGCTACTAAACAAGATAATGGCGACTATATGGCTGTCGTTAAAACTAGTGAACATAAAGGAGAACACGGCGATTACAACATCCATCTCTACTACGTTGAGGATGATGATAGAATGGTCGGTGTAGCTGCTACCAAGACCACAGTTCCTCAGCCAGAGGAGGAAGCGGATTATGAAAGTACTCTTCCCTCATTGAGGAGTTATACCTTTGTTAAACAAGTAGATGTTAGAAATTCCCCTCAGGTAGCTTCTGATGTTGTCTTTACTTTTGATGCCGGAGAAAGTATTAATTACGATAAAATTTTGAGAAAAGATGGACATAATTGGATTTCTTATGTCAGCTATGGTGGTCAACGGCGTTACATAGTTATTGATTAGTCCTTATAATAAACCTTTCTATAGATAATCATCACTTCAATATCAGAGGTGATGATTTTTTAGAAGTTGGGAATAACTGCTTTCCCATAGGAATCCTAGAAAGTAGGGATTTTGACAGCCTTGTGAATTTGTGATACTATGGGACGAGAAAGTAGAGTAAAGTATGTATCGCGTATTAAGTATTGATGGTGAGGTCATAGTTCTCGCTAATACAGCCGGTCATGTCAAACGAGTGGAACGTTCGTCTTTTAGCTTTGACCCTAGATTGGGAGATAGGGTTGACCTTTATTATGACGAAAACGATGATGTTATTGCGACAAGAGCCAAGTTGACAGATAAAGGATCGGGTTCTCGAGCAATTAGATCAACGCTCTTGCAAGGAATTTTCGACCTCTTCACAGAAGTTTTAACAATCCATAATGACCAAGTTGGGAATATCCAGAAGATTTTATCCCAACTCTTTATAGCCTTCTTCATGGTTTGGGCTTTGGTTGGTGTCGTCGTAGTTGAGCTGGTTATCTTAATAGAATCACTCGTAATTTGGGCTTACCAGTTTATTGTGATTGCTATCAAGTATTTGCATGATATTATTTCCAAAAAATTAAAAGAGCGAGCTAAAAAACAAGCTCAGCGACAGACTTATATGGCTTATAGTGATTCCGTTTATAACCAAGAGTATGGGGATACTATCAACTCGGAAGCTTATGCTGACTATGAAGATGATTCTTATATTATTGACTTAGACTCCTTAGAATTATCGCCCGATGAGCGTGACAAAGAGGACACGGATTACTCCAATTAGAAGGCAAGGCAGTCGGTAAAGGAAAAACTGTTTCACTGTCATTAAGTTAAAATCTCTAAGATTCATTTTGAATCCTGATGTAGTGAGTGATAAAAAATTCAAGGAGGTTGAGACAAAAGTTCTCAGCCTTATTTATTTGGTTAATTTTATTTGCTAGGCGCAGTGGTTGGGAGAAAAACTGGTTGACTCTGCCAAGAAGTCTTTCCCCTGCACAGTTCATTAGGTGCTTTAGCACCAATGAACCACTGCTGGTTGGATATCCTTATCTTGGGGCGCTTCTCTATCTTTAGGCGCCCCCTTAAACAGTCCACTGGACTATTTAACTACCACACAAATGATAGCTCCAACAGTTTGGGGAACTGTTGGAGGAGATCCAATTCTATGAATGTTAGCTCATGTTGATCCCTTTTTAATTGAAAAATAAAGCTTGTAAAGCAAGTGTCAAAATGCTCCGATGGAGTTTGGCAGTCTGGGGATTGACTGCCAAAGCCTGCCACTTAAAAACAGGAAAGTGGCAGAGGCCTGAGCCTTAAAATAAGAAAGCGAGGACAATCAAATTCTTTAAATTATTGATTTCTGTCCCCCACACTTTTTTAGCAGAAAATAGGGCTTGACTATAAGCCAATTGATTTCTAAATAGTGTAGAAATCATGATTGAACCTTTCTTTATAGGTGAAATTTTGCTAAAATGATAAAGAAATAAACATTAATAGAGGTAAGATATGTCACAATTTTTAGTCTTTGGTCACCAAAATCCTGATACCGATGCTATTGCATCATCCTACGGCTGGGCTTATTTGGAGCGTACAGCTTTTGGACGTGATGCGGAAAGTGTAGCTCTTGGGACTCCAAATGAAGAAACTGCTTTTGTTCTCGATTATTTTGATGTTGAAGCGCCACGTGTTGTTGAATCTGCTAAGGAAGAAGGCGTTAGCCAAGTTATCTTAACAGACCACAATGAATTTCAGCAATCTATTTCAGATATTCGCGAAGTAGAAATCGCAGCTGTTATCGACCACCACCGTGTGGCCAACTTTGAAACGGCCAACCCGCTTTACATGCGTGTGGAACCAGTTGGATCAGCTTCTTCAATTGTTTATCGTGCTTTTAAGGAAAACAATGTTGAAGTGCCAAAAGAAGTAGCCGGTCTTCTCCTATCAGGTCTTATCTCTGATACCCTTTTGCTTAAATCACCAACTACTCACGAAACGGATCCCCAAGTGGCTAAGGAATTAGCTGAAATTGCTGGCGTCAACTTGGAAGAGTATGGCTTGGCTATGCTGAAAGCAGGGACTAATCTTTCAAGCAAGTCAGCTGAAGAATTGATCGATATTGATGCTAAGAGTTTTGAGCTCAATGGTAACAATGTGCGCGTGGCTCAGGTCAACACGGTTGATATTAATGAAGTTTTGGATCGCCAAGCTGAAATCGAGGAAGCTATTAAGACCTCACAAGAAGCTAATGGCTACTCAGATTTTGTTTTGATGATTACAGATATTCTCAATTCAAACTCAGAAATCCTAGCCTTGGGTAGCCATATGGATAAGGTTGAAGCAGCCTTCAATTTCAAATTGGAAAACAATCATGCCTTCCTTGAAGGGGCTGTATCACGTAAGAAACAAGTGGTTCCGCAGTTGACGGAAAGTTTTAACGGTTAATAACCATTAAAGCCAAGGACTTTTGCCCTTGGCTTTAATTTATAGGAAAAACAAATGAAGACAGACCTAATACAAGAAGGAGACCTCCTGTTTACAGTAGGCGATTCAGAAATGGGACAGGCTATCACGACCGCCACAGGTGATTACAGTCATGTTGCTATTTATCTCGAAGGAAGTATTTATCACGCGACAATAGACCAAGGGGTATCTAAACAGGACTTGACAAGCTTTTTGGAAGAAAATAAGGTTGTAGATGCTTTTTTCTATCCAAAGATCAAGGTTAAACAAGTCCTTAGAGGAGCTCAGACTCTACTTGGAAATCCATATAATATCAGCTTTTATCCTGACGGAACAGGCTTTTACTGCTCTCAATTTATTGCTCATATCCTTCCCATCTTTAGCGAAGTTCCAATGAAATTTGGGAACGTTCAGCAGGAAGTGACAGATTTCTGGCAGGAATACTATGAGCAGCTTGGTTTAGCTGTCCCTAAAGGACAGTCTGGGACCCGAGCCTTCTAGCCCAATCATCTCAATTACTTTATCGCTGTCGGATAAAATAATTGCACTAAATTTATAACTTTAGCCCTATATGATGTTCAGAAAGGCCTTATGCATACGGTAGGTGAAATCTGTTAGGTCTTCGTTAGGCCCATGTTCAATGGTCCACTTCATCAGTGACCGGACAATAGATGCATATAGTTGGGTCAAGAGTTCCAGAGGAAGATTGTAGGATGTTCCCTCTCTGAGTAAAAGCTCTTTGATATACAGCTGACAAAGCTGGTCGAATTGCTCCTCAAAACCTTGTTGATTATCCAAGGGAGTTTTTAATAGGGCCTTTAGAAGGGCTGTGTTTTCCTGATAAAATTGATAAATATCCCCTAAAAAGTCCTTTAGTTGACCATTATCCAAATTTTCCCCATATTTAGCCGCAAATTTTTCCTGAAGAGGGTCCAAAGTTTTTGCAATGAGCTGTTCAATAATGTCATATTTATCCAAGTAGTGGCTGTAAAAGGTAGAACGACTGACTAGGGCTTGCTTGCAAATATCTTGAACCGTCAGGGAATAAAAACCCTGAGTCAAAATGAGATTGGTTAGAGCTGCTTCAATATCGCGCTTGGTCTTAAGAACTCGAATATCTTGCACCATATAATTTTCTCCTATTTGTTGCTTATCAAACATATATCATACATAATGTACGATTTCCTACAGATTATAAGAAAATATGGATTGTTTGTCAATACTAGTCACAATATACTAATGGTGTTGATAAATTAAGGAGAAATCGTATGAATATTTTAGTCGTCAATGGGCATCCTGATCGAGAGAGTTTTAGTCAGGCAATTTTTGAAACAGTGATGGCAAACCTAGATTTTGCCCAACATCAGGTGGAAACATTGGAGCTTGGCCGCCTGCACTTTGATCCTGTTTTACGCTATGGTTATCGCAAGCGCATGCCGGAGGATAAGTTTATCTTACAGTCACAGGAACTTATCCAGTGGGCCGATCATTTCATCTTTATCTACCCGATATGGTGGAGCGGCATGCCTAGCCTCATGAAAGGCTGGATTGATCGTACCTTTACTCCGGGGATCGCCTATTCTTCTAATACCGAGGGTAATTTCATCTGGAACTACCTGCGTGGACAGCAATTTCGCAAACTTTTAAAGGGAAGAACGGCAGATATTATTGCAACCTCCATGGCCCCCAGCTGGTGGTATAAACTCTTTTCTGGCTGGATCAGTGTACCAGATAGTTATGGCCTAGCAGCATTAAAAAGTGCTGTTCTCAATCATTGTGGTATTAAAACGCGCCGCTTAATAGTGCTGGGCAATATGGGGCGTGAAACTTGTACAGAAGCAAAACGAAAAGCTTTTTTGAACAAAGTAGGTGTAGCTATCAAAAAGCTATAGAGAATATAAAAATTAAAAGGTAATACTCTTTTGCCATAAAGTTTCCTCCATTCTTTTTTGTCTGCTTGTTTTCAGGCAAAAAAAGGAGGACTCCTACACTTAAGCATAAGAAGTCCTCTAAAATGAAAGAAGCTATATCTTTCAAAAGATTTTATATTTAATTTTTTATTATATTTTCCTGTATCAAAAAGATCTATGAACTATCTTCATAATATTAATAGACCATGAATAATACATTGTAAATTCCTCCATTACTGTTTAATCCATTTTTACTCCTCTCATGGGTACTCCATAAAATATCACTAAAGTTCCTACACTAATTTTTCAGAATCGTTAACTTATCACCTTTCACCAAAACAACCTCGTTATTACTTATTGGTTGCAAGGTTAATTTTGTCGAATATTGTTCTACAATATTACTTGTTATTTTTTGAAAAGGTGAATTCAAATAATGAGGAACAGTATAGAAATCTACTATCCTAAGTGCTTCATAATTACTTAAATTGGGGGCTTTTTTTATACTATCCATAGAACTTATATATTCAATATTAGGAGCTGTAATGATTGCTCCCGCAGATTCCCCTATATAAATTTTCCCCGAATTTATTGCATTTTTAATTAGTACGTCTGCACCTGTTCTCTTCATTTCCTGCAATAAAAAGAATGTATTTCCGCCGGTAACATAGATTATGTCGTTATCAGCTATCTTAGCTTTCATCTCCTTTTCATTTGCCGTTGATAAATCCAGTACATCAACAATCGCCCCTAAGTTTTCTAACGCTTTCTTTCCTGAATTCACAAAGAAATTAACTTTTTCAACATTACTTGCTGTTGGTATAAACACTATCTTTTTTTCATATAATTCACCTGCAAATTCAGGAAGAAAAGTAGCTACTTCTTTAAAATAAGATGTTAAAAATAATTTTCTGACCATTTGTTTTCACCTCGTATTTTTCTTTCACTTATAGTATAATGTATATAGGTTTCAAAATATGACACCTTTATGTTTAGAGGAGATGTTTGAATGAATAAATCAGAGCGACTTAATGATATGATGATATATTTAAATAATAAGAGCTATTTTAACTTAACAGATTTGATGGAGAAATATAATATCTCAAGAAGCACTGCAATTAGAGATGTTCAATCTTTAGAACAGATTGGAATGCCAATATTTTCGGAACATGGCAGGTATGGACGATATGGAATTTTAAAAAACCGATTACTTTCACCTATTATTTTTACCACTGATGAAATGTATGCGATGTACTTCTCCATGCTGACACTAAAAGAGTATCAATCTACTCCTTTTGATTTAGACCTACAGAAACTAAAACTAAAATTTGAATCCTGTATCTCTAAAGAACATAAGCTGAATTTGGACAGAATGGAAACAGTATTCAGCTTTGCATCGTTAAAGCAAGTGAATAATTGTCCATTTTTGAAAGATATATTGTATTTATCAATTAACTATTCTGTATGTGATATTACTTATAAAAGCAAAAATAATGATTATAAATACACTGTACAATTTTTGAATATATCTACATCGTTTGGTCAATGGTATGTGACAGCATATAATTATGATAATGACAAAATGCAAGTATTTCGTTGTGATAAAATTCTTTCTTTATCTATCAATGAAAATAAAGAGCCTGTTGACAACTATAGAATTGAAACTTTGAAAAAAAATAATTTCAAGGAAAAGAATTCTACTGATTTTGAAGTAAATATAACAAAAAAAGGTGTAGATTTATTTATAAAAGAAAATTATCCATCAATGTCATTAATTTGGTGTAACAATACACCGATTATCAAAGGATACTACAACAAAAATGAGGAAGATTTTATCTCAAGCTACTTTTCTATTTTTGGAAAAGAAATTATTTCAATTAATCCACCTGAATTAAAAGAATTGATTATTAAAAAAATAGAAGATAATATGACTTATATCAAATCTCTTTAAGTTTGTAGCTAAATTTTAAAGGTTTCAGAATTTGATACTTTTATTCTGTATAATTAAAGTATCCAAAAGGAGGTCTTCTTAAATGAATACAAAAACAGAATTCTTAAAAATTATGGCTGAACAAACAGAAATAGCTTTAGCAACATCTGTAAATAATGTTCCAAATGTGAGAATAGTAAATTTTTATTTTGAGCCGGCTGAAAATATACTTTACTTTTCGTCTTTTAAAGGAAACGACAAAATCAAAGAAATAAAATCAAATCCATATGTGGCATTTACCACAATTCCTCACTCAGGAAATGAACATGTTAAAGCTAAGGGGATAGTTCAAAAAAGTTCCAAAACTATTTTTGATATTGCTGAGCAATTTATTGCTAAAATTCCGGATTATAAAGATACTATAGAATATGCAGGAAAATCCTTGATTTTATTTGAAGTAAGATTTGATACGGCTATAGTTACAAAGGATTTAGACACAATTAAAACATTACAGCTGTAAATTGTAACCTATTTACCAAGGTAACAACCTGAAGATTAATAAGCTTTTATTTTTCAGGTCTTTTAATTGTTAATAAGATTTGCTTTATAATCTTCCAGTCACCCTCATTTTTTTTCAATTCCAGGCTGAACTATAACACTTGCATTGCTTTGGTCTGTGTACCAAGATATTTAACCGCTGAGGATAATATGATATAATTTTCCTTGTGGTTGTAAATCAGATCGACCAATTCCTGAAAGATATACTCTTTCCAACAAACTTTAGGATTTCATCTGTTAATTATTAATACAATTCCTTTTGTATATTGGTAAGGTAGCGCTTGAAAAAAATGGTTAAAAGTCATTTATCTCATTTGTGATAACGGAATCATGTATACTGTCATTTATATTATAAAAATCAAGAACTATAAATATTTACTGAACTATCATATAATATGATTAAATTTAAAACTTGCTTACCTCATGCTATCTAATTCATTCTTTTATAGCAAGCACATAAAACAATCCCATTTCATCCCTAATATCTATAATTTTATCATATATGATTAGGTTCATTTTTAAGAACTATGCTTAGAGCTGTTCTTATACTATTAGTATATGAGCAAGCACAGTAAGTGTACGGACACTTACGGAAAATTGACGAAGCAGCCCTTGGGGAGCTGCTTCTTTTTTTATCAATTTTTAGCTTGTTAGGGAGAACCCTAAGACCCCGAAATACATTCAAAGGAGGAACTAACTATGGCAAATAGAACAAGAAACGAAAGACTTGAAATTAAACTAACTGAAGAAGAAAAGGCTCTTTTTGCAGAGAAAAAAAGACTTGCGAAGTGTAGAAACATGAGCCATTTCATCCGCAAATGCGTTTTGGAAAAGGAAATTTATCAAGTGGATTTAGAGCCTTTCAGAGATTTACAAGGCTTACTTTCTAATGCAACAAACAACATCAATCAGATTTCAAAGCGAGTAAATTCGACAGGTGTAATCTACAAAGAGGACATCAGTGATATAAAAAAAGAGATTGAACATTTCTCAAAAGAGCTGTGGCAAATTCATTCACTACTTCTGAAAAGAACATCTGAAACGGAAGGTGAATAATAATGGCTATTACAAAAATACACCCTATAAAATCAACCCTTCATCTTGCCATTGCTTATATTGTTAATGGAGATAAAACAGATGAACAGCTTTTAGTCAGCACTCATAAATGCCACGAATCAACTGCTCACACTCAGTTTTTAAGGACACGAAATGACGCAGGAACAAAAGGAACCGTTCTTGCAAGACATCTCATTCAATCATTTTTACCGGGAGAAACAAGTCCTGAATTGGCTCACCAGATTGGTATGGAGCTGTGTAAAAAGATACTCAAAGATGAGTACGAATTTGTCTTATCTACTCACGTAGATAAGGGGCATATCCACAATCACATCATCTTCAATAATGTAAATATGGTAACAGGTAGGTGCTACCAGTCTAACAAGAAAAGCTACCACCAAATCCGTTATCAGAGTGATAAACTCTGCAAAGAAAATAGCCTATCTGTCATTGACGAGTTTTACGAAAGCTATAAGAAAAAATATAAGATTAACGGTAAATCTTGGTATGAAAACGAACAGGTAAAACATGGCACTTCTTGGAAAAGCAGGCTTCAATTTGACATTGACAGAATGATAAAACAGTCAAAGGACTGGGACGAATTTTTAAAGAAGATGGCTGATCTTGGCTATGAAATCAAATACGGTAAGCACATTGCTTTTAAGCCAAAAGATAAGGCGAGATTTACAAGGACTAAAACAATCGGAGAAGATTATACCGAAGAAAGATTAAAAGAACGAATTGCAGAAAGAGAGTTTATCAAGACTCCCGACGTCAAAAAACGCATCGGCAATGTTATTGACATGAACTCCAATGCAAAGGTAAAGGAAAGCAAAGGCTACGAATATTGGGCAACCAAACATAACCTTCATACAATGGCTGAGTCTGTTATTTATATCAGAGAACATGGCATTAAATCCGTTAAACAGCTTGACGAGTATATTCAAAAAGCAGCCGATGAAAGGCAAAATATACAAGAGAAAATCAAGACTATTGATAAGGAAATGCAGAAGCTTTCCACCACTATGGAGCAAGTTCATACCATTAAAAAATACAGAGCGTGCTACAAGGAATATACTGCTAATCCGTCTGACAAGGCATTTTTTGAAGAGTACAAAGCTCAGATTACCCTATATGAAAATGCTCTCTCAGAGCTTAAAAAATCCTATTCCAAGCTCCCAAATTCAAAGGATATTTTAGCTGAGCTTGATAAATTACAAGAAAAAAAGAACACCCTTATGCAAGAGTATTCTTCCTCAAAATCCACTATGGACGAGCTTTATAAGATACGAAAAAATTACGGAATTTATATGGGTAAGGAGATGGAGAGATAATCTTTATCTCCTTTTTTCGAAAATAAAAAAAGAGTCGGTGCAGTCCCAAGACCACACCGACCATAAGTTTATCTCTCAGCTTCTTTTGATTGAAATCACTGAATTTCAGACGCTTTTAAAGTGGTTCTGGTTTTGTATTAATGGTTGCCTATAACTTTGAGATGGGTAATCTGGCCACTTACTACTTTTGCAATGTCTTTACCTGTCAAAGTAAAATAATCACCTGATTTTCTGCGACAGACAACGCCCCAATTAGCCTGTAACCAGCCATCATCTTGTTTCTCAATATCCCATAAATGCTTAGTTGCTAGATTTCGACTGAAGAAAATTTTAAAGAAATTTTCAATTTCTGCACGTCCCCTATAGGTATGACCATCATTGGCCTCGATAACAGCGTCTTGGGTAAATAATGCGCAGAGTTCCTGAAGGCTGTTTTCATTTTGAACAGCCAGATCAGATAGTTCAAAGTAGCGGTTTAATATGTTCATGCAATAACCTCCTCTTTAATAATTCGATACAATTTGAACAATTGTATTATAGAGCTTTTTTTGATAGAATGCAAAGAAAGGAGTGATAAGGTGAAAAATTTATCCCATCCTGCAACAGCAGATATTAAACTAGAGCAAATTCTTTATGCTTTGAGTGAACCCATTCGTTTAGCCATTTTTCGAGAATTATATAAATCTAACAAGGAAAGAAACTGCAGCTACTTCTCGGACCTGGGAAAGAAAAATAATTTGTCTCATCATTATAAAATGTTGAGAGAAAATGGATTAATCAGAGTTCGTATAGACGGACGACAGCGCTTTATTTCCCTAAGACTAGATGAATTGAATGAAAGATTTCCAGGACTGCTAGAGAGCATTTATGAAAGTCTATAAATGATATGAGGAGCTGGATTGATCGTATCTTTACTCCGAGTATTGCTTATTCTTCTAATACCAAGGGAAATTTCATCTGGAACTACCTGTGTGGACGGCAATTTCGCAAACTTTTAAAAGGAAGAACGGCAGATATTATTGCAACCTCCATGGCCCCCAGCTGGTGGTATAAACTCTTTTCTGGCTGGATCAGTGTGCCAGATAGTTATGGCCTAGCAGCATTAAAAAGTGCTGTTCTCAATCATTGTGGTATTAAAACGCGCCGCTTAATGGTGCTGGGCAATATGGGGCGTGAAACTTGTACATTGGAAAAGCGCCAACACTTTTTAAAAGAGGTTGGAAAAATATACAAAAATTATAGTTTTAAAATCGTCATAAAAAACTGAAACAATACAGAAAGCCTCTTTTTTGTTTCACTTGAAAGAATCAATATTATGTGTGCTAATGAAACTCCGCTAATCTTTGCATTGAGATTAGCGGAGTTTTTAATTGCCCGAAAGAGCTTCTGATCAAAAGACTTTATTAATGGCTAATAATCTGTAAATAAGTAATCTTACCGTCCTTTATTTCTACTAAATGCCTTCCTGTCTGTGCAGAATAAATTCCTGCTATGCTGCGGCAAATAAGAGCCCAGTTAGTTTTGAATCCCGTACTGGTTTTTTGAATATCCCATAAATGTCTGACAGTCGGATTTGTATCGAAAAAATTCTTGTAAAAGGAAGCGATAGCCTCTCTGCCAGAATAAGTTTCACCGCCATCTGTTTTAATGACAGCATTGGCAGCAAAAAGATTGCAGAGTTCCCAAAAGCTTTGGGCATCTTCTCCAGCAGAATCTGCTAGCAGAAAATAGTGTTCGAGTATTTCCAATTTACTGCCCTCCCTAGACTTTATTGTTGATTGCTATTTATGGATGTTTTAATAAAAGTTTGCCGTTGATTTTTCCTTTTTCTAAATCCAGTAAAGCCTGAACGGCATCGTCGATAGGAGCAGTAAAAAGTTCTGGCAGTTGAATTTGATTGCTTGCGACCAATTTCAGAGTCCAAATTAAATAATCATGGACAGTTTTGATGTGCTGAGAACAATAGCCGCCGAAGTTAAAACCAATCAGGTTGATATTGTTTAACCAGAGAATATCAGGATCAATATCTGCATGCTCTTCCTGCGAAGCGTTTCCAAGGATGGCTAATGTACCACGAGTATTCAGCTTTTGGAGATTGTCTTTCCTGTGCTCTCCGCCTACGGGATCTACGATAAGATCAAATTTTTCTTCAGAAGAATTGAAAAATGTTTCTCGCAGATAAGCAGCATCATAGCTCAAGTCCATCGCCTTTTGGCGTCTTTCTTCATTGCTGACAACTGCAATAACTTTTTTAGCTCCTAAAAGTTTAGCTGTTTGACCAATCTGAGAACCCAAACCGCCCGTTGCTCCATAGACGAGAACGCTGCTGCCTGCCTCCAGTTTTACGATTTCTTTTAGAAATACCAGAGCTGTTGCTGTATTGGTTAAAGCTGCTACAGCTAAATCAAGTCCTAGGCGATCAGGAACTTTAACTACATAATCCTCATGAAGGCTAACTAAATCAGAGAACCCGTTTAAAGTATTGATGGTCAAGCCAGCAACTCTGTCTCCAACTTGTAACGCTGTTACTCCAGCACCGAGTTCCATGACAGTTCCCGCAACTTCCAGTCCAGGTGTAGCGGGAAGTTCTAGCTGGCCAAACCCTCTAGCGAAGATGACATCAATTAAACCTACTCCTGAATAATCCACCTTAATAAGAACTTCCTTTTCTTTAGGGCTGGGATTTTCAGTTTCCTGATAAACCATTGTTTCCGGACCATTATAATCTATAATTTGCAATGCTTTCATGTGCAATACCTCCTGAAAGTAAGAATAATCATCATTGATGATTTGCCTAAAGTATAACAGCTGTGTTATGCTTGAACAAGTAGGCACATTTTTTGCTTATACTAACAAAAAAGTAACTAAAGGAGGCTTGTGAAATGAGAGATACACCAAATGACTGTCCTTTCGGCTGTACTGTGGAAGTTGCCATGGAAGCGATTGGTGGGCGCTGGAAGGGAGCAATCCTATTCCATCTGGCCGATGAAGGAGTGCTGCGCTTTGGCCAATTAAGGAAAAGAATTCCTGGAATTAATCAGCGTATGCTGACGAACCAACTTCGTAAACTGGAAGAAGTCGGTATTATCAAGAGAACTGTTTTTCCTGTTGTACCTCCTCGTGTAGACTATGAACTTACAGAATTTGGAGATACCTTAAAGCCCCTCCTCTTTCAGCTGAAGAAATGGGGACAGGATTATATTGATTTTCAAATCGCTATGTCAGAAGAATAGTTAGACAACTTTTTCTATCATGCTGTTTTGCAGGAGGACTTATTGGTCGATGCTTATTAGCCAGTATTTGCGATAGTTTATGCTTTAAAAATCATCCAATAATTTTAGAAAGGACGTATAAACGTCTTTTTTTTATTTGCAAAAATAGTTTAAAAAGATTATACTTCCATTAACTAACCACTGGTTAGTTGTTGAGAAATCAATAGTTCATAAGAAAGCAGAAACGATGATGAAACAGACTTTTTACCAAGTGGCAACAAAATATACGGCTAAAAAATATCATATCAGTCCTCATATTTTTAAAGTGACGTTTGACTTATTAATCTTTCCAGTTAGTATCTGGGTTGTAGAAAATCACGGTTCCTACTTTTTGATCGATACAGGCATGGGGAATATGGCATCTTATGCTGTGGAGACTTATTTAGGCAGAAAGCCATTGGCTGCGGCCTTTTTGACACATGGCCATTCGGATCATGTGGGAGGAATCGCCCAGCTCAAGAACTTATATCCAACCTTACCTCTGATGATAGACAGAAGAGAGCTACCTTACGTTTCGGGACAAAAGCCTTATCCAAGACGTAAAAAGGTGGAGTCAGTAGCTTTCGATACCGATTGGCTAGAAGATTTGGATAGTGAGAGAGCAAGCTCTCTCTTAGCAGATGCAGGGCTGGTACCGATTTTTACACCTGGGCACTCACCGGGGCATACCTGTTACTATCATGCTGAAGATAAGGTTCTGATTGCGGGAGATCTGCTGACGACCAGCCGATTTGGTCACCTAAAGCCGCCAATGAAAGCTTTCACGGCAGATATGCCTCAAGCTCTGGCGACAGCTCATGATCTTTTGCAGACCTATTCACAAACCTTGATCAGTGTCTGTCACGGAGGAGAAGTTGCCAATGCCCTAGAAGAAATGGAGAAGAGTAGATGGTATCAGAAAAAATAAGTCAGACTAAGGAGACTATCCTTGCCGCTGCCCAAAGCTTATTTCAAGAAAAAAACTATCAAACCGTGGGGGTACGAGAGATTGCTAAGCGTGCAGGTTGTTCACACACAGCCATTTACCTCTATTTTAAAAATAAAAGTGAGATTCTCTATGAGGTGGCGCATAAGCCCTTAGAAAAACTGTATCATACCTTACTTGCTCTGGAAGAGCAAGATTTGACACCCAGTGTAAAATTATTAGAAGGAAGTCATATCTTCATACAGTTTGGCTTTGATAACTATAATTCTTTCTCCCTGCTTTTTCTAGATGATGGTGAACGTGTGGATCAAGAGCAATTTACCTATCCCATTAGTGAGCTTCGGATGAAGAGTTTCCAACTTTTGAAAGAGACTGTTACTAGTCTACTGAGTCCTGATTTGACGCAGGAGGAAGCCATCAACGTTGTGCGCGGTGTTTATCTTTTTCTCCAAGGCATGGTAACTAATTATGCAGATGGTCAGACCAGTTACGATGAACGCCTGCGTACTATCGTAACAGACTATTTAACCTACACAATTATCCAAAAAAGGAAGGAAGAATGTCAATGACTCATTCTTATTTATTGGTTATTGATATGCAAACGGATTATGTTGGAAAGGGAAAATATCGCTCCAATTCCCAATTATTGTCAGCGATTAATGGTAAAATAGCCAGCTATCCTGAAGGTCATGTGATTTATATTGTCAATCGTTTCTGGTGGGAGCTTAGTAGGAAGCCCAAGGTATTTGCTCAAGGTTTGTCGCTTGTGTCAGATCACGTATTTGAAAAACGCCGTGCATCTTGCCTAAGCAATACTGCCCTCTTGCCCTTCTTAAAGGAAAGAGAGGTCAGAGAGTTGGAAATTGTCGGTGTTGATGGCAATGCTTGTGTCAAGGCTTCTGCCTTAGCAGCGGCTCGGTCTGGATTCAAGGTCAGCCTAGATTTAAATGGTATTGGGGTTGCCAATCAGACCAAATTCACGAAAACAAAAGATAAATTACTGGCAGCAGGCAGCAGGAGTTTCTTTTGTGAATTAGAAAGGAGGCAGATCTAATTGTCCAGTATTATGATTAGCATTCGTTTTTTGTTAGAACTGGTAACTGTCATGGGGTTACTAGGCGGTCTTCTCACAGAAAAAACTTGGGCAGTCAAACTTAGCTTTGCCTTTATAGGCTTACTAATGGTGCTTGTCTGGAGCCGTTATGGTGCTCCCAAATCATCTCAGGCTTTGACAGGTCTTTCTAAATTAGGCTTGGAGGTTCTTGCTTTTGGGCTTGGATCAGTAGGGGCTTTCGTTCTTTATGGGAAACATATTGGCTGGTGCTATACGCTGATTGCCCTAGGGGATTTGCTTGGAATCTATCTACTGGGCTTAAATTAGTGTTGAGATTTTTGAAAAAACCACCCTTTAATCCGTCTTTCAACTAATTAAAGGGTGGTTTTTAGGAATGCTGGATTATTTTAAAAAAAACGCTGTGGGAATGTAAGCATATCTTTAGCAACAATCTCTTGGTAGCGATCAGCCGTCATGATTTTTTCAGGAGCTTGATCCGATTTTTACAGGCTGTGCTGGAAAAAGGCTTATCACCATATTTCTGAAAATAAATCCTACCTAGTTGAGCTAAGCTCAGGCTCTTCCCGAGATCGAAGATTTTAGTTAGGAGGCCATTGAAAGGCAGGTAGCCTAATTCAGTTAAAACCAAGCAGTCGATCTCATTTAGCGAATAATTATCTAAACTTTGGTTTTTAATAACATCAAGATAATTAAGCAAATTAGCCATGAAATTTACCCTCCGCAATTGAGGGCATTATGCCACAATTTTAATTTAATCAGAATTTATAGCTGACTAGATCTGTCAGCTGAGTTTGAACGAGATGGATATGATTTGTTATAATGGTAACTGACGTAATGATTGGCTCTGGAAAATATAGTTTCAAGAGATTTTTTGATCTAAATAATAATAGGAGGTGAGAGCGATGGTCGATAAGCTTAAGTTTACCTGCCCAGGAATTTTTGAAGGGGGGCAATTTCCTATTGATAATACAGGACGTGGGAAAGATCAATCGCCTGCTTTCTACCTCGACAATCTATCGCCTCAGGCCCAAGTACTCGCTATTATCTTAGAAGATTTAACCCACCCTCTGAAGAAGGAATTTACTCACTGGTTAATATGGAATATCCCAGCTTCTAGTCGTATTCCATCAGGTTTGATGGGCGGGTTTGAAGCAGAGAATTTACCTTCGGCGCGTCAAGGATTGGCTTATAGAGGATACCGTTATGCAGGTCCTAGACCACCCTTGGGGCAAACGCATGACTACCGCTTTACGGTCTATGTCTTAGACCAGTCTATGGAGCTAGGCAGATGGACGTGGAAACCCCAGCTTTTAAAGGCTATGCAGGGACATATCTTACAAAAAGGACAGCTAACCGCTAGTTTTGGTAGTGAAAAACCACTGACGCCAATTCCAGCGAGCTAAAAGCAGAAAAAAGCTAGGAGGGCTAATGATTCTTGTTTTTAATCCAGGTCGGCTGACAGGTCAGCCTTTTTTCCGAGATCTAATAAATTATCTCTATAAGCGTAATGATGTGAGCTTGAGACAGATCAAACAGGACTTTCCTCAAGTTAAGCAGCTAGAGCGCAGTTTAGAAGAGTATATACAAGCTGGTTACATCAGACGGTATCAACGCCGCTATTATCTTCAAATACAACTGACGGAAAATGAAGACCAGCTGCAGGAAATTCACTTAGATGATAGCCTATTTATTGACAGTCTCAGCCCCGCCTACCAAAAACTCTTAACCTTAGAATTTAGTACGCGTCTTGCTAATAAGACTAATCAGGCTGTCTTGATCGAACAGACAGACTTTGCTAGAACGCGTCTTACCTTATCCAATTATTTTTACAAACTTAAATCGGGTTACCCTCTATCTCAAGAACAGCAGATCCTTTATGCTATTCTGGGAGATGTTAATCCTGAGTATGCGCTCAAGTATATGACCACTTTTCTTTTGAAATTTGGTCGCAAGGATAGGGTTAAACAGAAGCGACCGGATATTTTTGTCCAAAGTTTGGTTATTTTAGGCTACATAGCAGAAATAGAGGATCAGACATACAGTCTAACGATGACATTTGATCATGAAAAACTAATTTTTCACGTATAAAAAGAGCCAAGACGAGGCTCTTTTTGCATGCAGTAATTTTATTGCTTGTGCATCGGGTGCTTTCTCATCCCTAAAAACTAAGCCTGTTAGTTAAAAGTACAGGCCGCCGTCATATCATCACAAAGTTAAGCTTATTTTGTCTCTGTCACCATAAGATAGAGAAAATAAGGTGCTCCAATGATAGCAACGATAATACCCGTTGGAATACCTGTACCTACCAGGAAAATACGACCAATAGTATCTGCAATGAGTAAAAGAATCATACCAATAAGCATGGAGGCAGGGAGACTGATCTGATGTTGATTGCCTAACCAACGCTTGGTAATGTGACCAGCGACGAGACCAACAAAGGTGATATTTCCAACTAGAACAACGCTGAGTGAAGCAAGAGCTGTTGCTAACACCAAGACAATCAGACGTTCCCGCTGCAGGCGAAGTCCCAAAGCAAGGGCTGTCTGCTCATTAAGATTCATGATATTGAGAGATTTACTGCGGCTAAATGTTACTAGCCAGATAAGAAAGAGAACAGGAGCGAAGGATACTAGAGTTGTCCAGTCATTACCTGTAATTTTCCCGCTCAGCCAGGAAATAATATACTCCATCTTATTATCATCGCTTTGGCTAACAATTGCAATCATGATGCCTGAAAGCATGCTAGAAACCCCAACGCCTGTAATAATGAGACGGGTAGGACTGATATCATGATTCTTTTGCCAAGACATCAGGTAAACGAGGAGCATAGCTCCAGCTCCACCAAACATAGATAGAATAGGAAGTAAGCTAGTAGTTTCAATACTGCTAGCATTGAGAACACTGATTGCAATCGCCATAAGGAGCCCTGCTCCAGCATTAATTCCTAGGATTCCCGAATCGGCCAAGGAATTTTTAGTCAAGGTCTGTAAGAGGGTTCCTGCCAAAGCGAGAGATGCTCCACCTAGCATGCAAGCTAAGATACGCGGCAGCCGAATTCTGATGATGATGAAACTAGTTGCCGGTTCACTTTGGCCGATAAGCAGGTCAAAGATATCCTTCAGTGAGGATTGAGCATAGCCGATAGACAGCGATAAAATAATAACTAATAAGAGCAGACTGATAAGTAAAGTAAAATGTTTAGCCGGAAAGAATGGTTCCTTCATAGGTGTCCTCCTTTTCTAACCAACCATAGGAAACAAGGAAGACCGACTAGGCAGACAAGAGCACTGATAGGAACTTCTGTTGGGGGATTGAGTGTTCGGCTGACCACATCGACCCAAATCATAAAGGTAGCCCCTGCAAAAGCTGTCAGTGGAAGCAGATAGCGGTAGTCCCTAACGATGAAAATTCGGATGAAATGTGGGACGATTAGACCGATGAAAGCTATAGAACCAACTAGAGCCACGGCTCCAGCCGATAGGAGTAAGACAATACCTAAAAGTATAAAACTAATAGCAGTTGTACGCTGTCCCAAGGCTTTTGAGACGGTTTCGTCAAGACTTAAAATTGTCAGCTGATGTGATAGCAATTGAGCAAGGAATAAGCCTGCTACAATAAAGGGGGTAATAATAACCAGCATTTTCCAATTAATCTGAGAAAAGCCTCCAGCCTGCCAGCCGATAATACTCGTTTCTAAGTGAAAATAGAGAGTTATGGCTTGACCTATAGATGCACAAAGGGTAGAGGTCATAGCTCCAGCTAAAATAAGCCTAATAGGGTGGTATCCTTTTCGCGGCTGATAAGACAGACCAAAGATCAAACAGGCTGTCACAAAAGATCCCAGTAAACAGACGAAAAGAATAGCTGTATAATGTAAACTGCCCCAAATAGCATATCCAATGATTAAGGCGAGTCCAGCTCCAGCATTGATTCCTAGCAACCCAGGATCGGCAATAGGATTGCGAGTAACGCCTTGCATAATGGCACCAGCTTGGGCCATGGCTGCCCCGACTAGCATAGCCGCTAGTAATCTTGGCAGACGCAAATCAATGATGACATCCTGCAGTGATGAGTCATATAAAGGATGCTTAATGACTTGCCAAAGCTGATGTTGACTGTAGTTAACAGCCCCAAAACGCAAAGCCATGTAGCAGGCGACGATAAAAAATGCTAAGATGATGAAAAAAATAAGCCAAGTCTTGCTTGGCTTATTTTTCTGACCAAGAAGTGTTTCTTCTTTGTTCATTAAATCCCTTTCCCTTATTGTTCAGCCTTCCTAACAGCATCAACGAAGGCAGGTAACTGTTTGTCTAAGGACATTGGATCAGAGAAGTAAAAGAGAGCTTCGTCAACTTCTAGAACGTGCTTATTTTGAACAGCAGGGACATTTTGCCAAACATCGCTCTCTTTAAGAGAGGCAGCAGAGTTTTTGGTAGCCTTGCTGACGTTAAGTAACGCATAATCACCGATATAGTCCCCAATGACTTCTTGAGAAACACCAAAGTAACCGGTTTTAAAAACATCGTCTTGAACCTTTTGTGGTGCAGCATAGCCCAAAGCATCATAAATCAGTTCACCACCGCGTCCCCAATTCTTGCCATACAGATAGATGTCTTTATCATAGAAATCCATGACGGTAAAGGTGGTGTTCTTAGGAAGGATACTGCTAAGCTCCTTTTTGGCCTTGCCTGTTTTTGTTTTCCAATTTTTGAGCCAAGCCTGGGCTTTATCCTCCTTATCGAAGACCTTTCCTAAATCAGTTAGCATTTGTAAGTAGTCTCGCTTACCGTACTCAATCACTAAAACAGGTGCGATTTCCCTGAGCTGTTTGATATTTTTATCGGTTGAAAAAGCGATGATAAGATCAGGTTTTTCAGCAGCAATAGCTTCGGTATCCTCAGATGTGAGTTTTTTGGCACCTTTAAGCTGATCACCGAAAGCAGGGCTGTCCTTTTCATTATCTAAAGAATAGCTGGAAACATCAACACCTAGTTCTAGGAGGTAACCCGTATAAGAGTAGGCAAAATTAACAACTTTTTTAGGGTTTTTAGGCACCTTGCCGTAGTAGGTAAAGCCTTCAATTTTAGGTTTGTCGGAAACCTCTTTGTCCTTATTTTTTGCTTGGTTTCCGCAAGCCGCAAGAACAAAGACGGCCAGTACGGCCAAAAAGGCCGTTAAAATTTTCTTCATAAGTTTTCTCCTCTTTATCAAGATACAAAGCCGTTAAGCACTCCAAGGAAAAATAGGGGACCAGCCGAAGAATCAGTAAGATTCTGAGCAGGTGAGTATTTTTTCACAGGAGTGTAGGCGTGTTCAATTACTAAGATACAAAGCCGTTAAGCACTTCAAAGAAAAATAAGGAACCTGACGAGGAATTAGCGAGATTCTGAGCAGGTGAGTATTTTTTCACAGGAGTGTAGGCGTGTTCAATTACTAAGATACAAAGCCGTTAAGCACTTCAAAGAAAAATAGGGAACCTGACGAGGAATTAGCGAGATTCTGAGCAGGTGAGTCTTTTTTCGCAGGAGTGTAGGCGTGTTCAATTATCAAGATACATAGAAGCAATTCGCTTGGTAATAGCGAAAATCTCTGACGGAAAAAAACTCATAAGGTCTGGGGACCTTTTAAGGTTGTACTTAGGATGATGAACGACAGCGCATCACAAATATAGGAGCCGTGTCCTTGTACACAAGGGAGTCGTTTTTTTCCGAAACGATTAGCTTCATGCTCAATTGAAATCAATCTATTTTATCAGCTGGTAAGTCAGCAGAATAGGGCAGTGATGGATAGGATCTTCAGCTAGCAATGCTTCAATTCTGAAGATCTCCTTTAAAATATCAGGGGTCATAATCTGATCGACAGGGCCTTCGTAGCGAATTTCCCCATCCTTTAAAGCAACAAGGTGATCAGAAAAACGAGCTGATAAATTGAGATCGTGCAGCACCATGATAATTGTCTTGCCAGCCTCTTGATTAAGATCTCGAAGCAATTCCAAAATTTCTAGCTGATGATTCATGTCTAAATAGGTAGTCGGCTCATCCAAAAAGATAGTATCAGTATCTTGAGCGAGAGCCATGGCAATCCAGACGCGCTGGCGCTGACCGCCGGATAGACTGTCAACATCAACCTTGGCAAATTCGGTCACCCCAGTAACTTCCATAGCCCAGTGAATCTTGTTGCGATCTTCCTGAGTCAAACTACCCAAATATTTTTGATGAGGAAAGCGACCATAGGAAATCAAATCGTAAACAGAGATACCCTGAGTAGCCTCTAAAACCTGCGGAAGAAGTGCTAACTTTTTGGCAACTTCTTTAGTTGATAGATTAGCAATGGATTGTCCATCTAGATAAATCTGTCCTTGTTTAATAGCTTGAATTCGAGTCAGGGCTTTGAGTAAAGTAGACTTACCGCAGCCATTAGCCCCAATAATGGTGGTAATTTCACCTTCAGGAAGACTTAGAGATAGGTCATCAATAATAACTTGGTGATCATAGGCAACCTGAATCTGGTCTGCACAAATCTTTGACATAGAACCTCCTTTCAAAAGATATAAAAAGTACTTCAAAGGTCCTAGCCCTTTGAAAGGGAAAAATGAAGCTAACAAAGCTAACCACATTAATTCACGAAACTAGACAATTGGCTAACAAATCCAACAAGTATCAATGAAAAATCGCAATAAAAATTGATCTATCAGGTTAAACATTATGAGAATTTGAGGCCAGACAGAGCTGTCTCCAGTTCGTGTTCCACTAAGTAAGATACCAAGGACAAAATACATTTGGCCTAGCGAGAAACCTAAAGTGAGCGTGCTCAGCCTAGAGAGCAGGATAAGAATCCGTGGATGGAGACTTGATTTTCTTCACTTTTCTATCTCTTAACTTGGTCAAAACATGCATTTTCGCCTTTATTGATACAGCCTATTGAGGCAAGTATCGGAAGTTTGACAGCCACACTTGGCGAGCTGTCTATGTCAGGGAATAAAACGACATCTTTAGATTCCAAAGCCGCCAGATTGACTAGCTCTGGCCTCGGAATCTTTTCACATTATAACACAGGAATTTTTAATTTGGAACAGCTTATTGAATATTTTTAAACAAGGCAAAAGCCAAGTCCCCCAAGGGATTTGGCTCCTTGTAATGATTCTAAATAAGAGGTTTTATTAATAATTATTAGCAGTTCCTAGAGATACCTCTTGGCAACACTCAGATCGCCATCATAAGCTGCTCGTTGGCCATTAACAATCTGAAAAGCGTCCGCTCCTTTTCCCGCGATGATAACAGCATCTTTTTCTCCTTGCGTCAATTGAAGAGCAGTTTCAATTGCTTCTTCTCTGTCGACAATAATATCAACAGGGCGATTAATATAACTGGCAATTTCCTGCGAGATAGTTAAGGGATCTTCCTTGTTGGGATCATCAGCTGTTAAGATCACCCTTAATTGGGGGTATTGATTGATAACCTTCCCAAAATCAGCACGGCGGCTCTCACCTTTATTACCTGGAGCACCAAGAATCAAAACAGCTACCCCAGTCTGGTGTTGGGTTACAACACTGAGCAATTTGTGCAGACTATCGCCGTTGTGGGCGTAGTCGACAAAAACCTTAGCCCCATTATTTTGGGTTAAGACCTCCATGCGTCCTGGAACGGACGTTTGTGCAATACCAGCCTGTATGTCCAGTTGGCTAGCCCCCAAACGCAAGCAGGCAAGTCCAGCAGCGAGAGCATTTTCCTGATTGAAATCACCGATCAGCTGAATATCGTAATGACCTGCCAATTTTCCAGTTGCTGCAAAACTAAAGGCCTGTCCCTCTTCAATCTGATTGTCTGATACCTGACCGTAGAAATCGTGGGGAAGGTCTGCTACTTGGTCACGGACAATTTCAAAATGCTCCATACCACTATTAACGATGGCAGCACGGCTGTTATCCATAAGCAGACGCTTGTGATAGAAATAATCTTCAAAACTAGGATGTTCAATGGGACCGATATGATCAGGACTGATATTGAGAAAAACACCAACGTCAAAGGTTAAACCATAAACACGCTTAACTAAAAAGGCCTGACTGGAAACCTCCATAATCAGATGAGAACGCCCATTATCCACAGCTTTAGCCATCATTCTAAAGAGATCGAGGCTTTCAGGAGTTGTTAGGGTTGACTTAAAAAAGGTTTCACCATCTAAAGTCGTATTCATGGTGGATAACATAGCTGGCTTTTGGCTTTGTTTTAAAATGTTATAGGCAAAATAAGCTGCTGTCGTTTTCCCTTTAGTACCTGTAAAGGCAAGCAATTGCAGCTTATTTTGGGGATTATCGTAAAACGTCATAGCAATCAAACTCATAGCTTGTTTGATATCGTTAACTAGGATAGCAGGGATGCCCATCTCGTAATCTTGCTCAGAAACGTAAAATTTCAGCCCAGCAGCAACAGCACTTTCCAGAAATTCTCTGCGAAAGGCTGCCCCCTTAACAAAAAAGAGAGTTGAGTCATCAACGTCACGGCTGTCATAACTCAATTTACTGAAAGATACCCCTTTCCAGCTATAATAAAAATGGCCATCCAGACTAATATCTCTAAAATTTTTATCTTGCTTAAGTATCTCAAGCACACGTGTCATTGTAATCATGGTTACTATTTTAGACTTAAAGTTACTGTTTTACAAGTCACAGGCAAAAGTTTATAATAAAATCTAGTGAATTTTTGGAAAGAGGCAGTATGTCAGAAGAAAAAAAAATAACACAAAATGAGAAGATGGTCAGAGGAACTTTCTGGTCAACAACAGGCAATACTCTTAGCCGTCTCCTCGGAGCTCTCTACATTATTCCTTGGTATGCTTGGATGGGACAATCCGCCAGTCAGGCCAACGCCCTCTATGGTATGGGCTACAATATTTATGCCTACTTTCTCCTGCTGTCTACGACGGGGATAAATGTAGCCGTGGCTAAGCAAATTGCCAAATATAATGCCATGGATAAGGAAGACCACTCTATCCATCTCATTCGGAGCTTCCTAAAGGTCATGCTCATTGTTGGCCTCGTTTTTGCTGCGATTATGTACTTTGGTTCGCCGCTTTTTGCGATTTTTTCTGGCTCAGGAAAAGAGCTGATACCAGTTATCCACAGTCTCTCGTTTGCAGTTCTGGTATTTCCTGCAATGAGTGTTATTAGAGGAGTTTTCCAAGGCTACAGTGACTTTAAGCCTTATGCCATGAGTCAGATGTTTGAGCAGTTGGTGCGTGTCATTTGGATGTTGCTGACTGCCTATATGATCATGCAGGTGGGTTCAGGAGATTATGTGGCTGCTGTCAGTCAATCAACCTTTGCTGCCTTTATTGGTATGATTGCCAGTATGGCCGTTCTCCTATATTATTTGCAAAAGGCTGGTCTGCTCAAAAAAATATTTGCCAAACAGACACAAAAAATTACGATTGATACCCTAGCCCTGCTGAAGGAAACCTTTAAGGAAGCTATTCCTTTTATTATCACCGGTTCAGCTATTCAAACCTTGCAGTTGATCGATCAAGGAACCTTTAATAATACCTTATCCGTTATAACAGATCTGAGCCGCAAGGAACTCAATGAGCTTTTTGCCTATCTATCTTCCAATCCTAGTAAAATCAACATGATTTTAATTTCAGTAGCGACCTCCATCGGTGGTGTAGGGATCCCTGTTCTAACAGAATCTTATGTGCAAAAGGACAAGGAAAGCCTGCGAAAGGTTGTCGTTAATAATTTGCAGATGCTGTGGATTTTCACCTTTCCAGCTGTTGTCGGCTCTTTAATTTTAGCCAAGCCTATCTATACTGTTTTCTATGGCTTACCCGAAAAAGATGCCCTCTATCTTTTTATTGGAGTAATGGCAGAGACCTTACTCTTAGCGCTTTATTCTCTGATGGCTCCTATGCTGCAAGCTCTCTTTGAGAACCGCAAGGCTATTGAATATTTTCTCTGGGGAATGGCGATTAAGCTGGTCTTTCAAATTCCCATGCTCTTTGTTTTTGGTGCTTATGGCCCTCTGGTATCTACAGCGCTCGCTCTCTGGATTCCCATTGTCTTTATGTATTTCAAAATTCAGGAAGTCACAGATTTTGATCACGCCGATATTAGACGTGCTTTCATTAGCATTTTTTGGATGACAGCCTTAATGGGGATAGTGGTTAGCTTAGGCTATTTGGGTCTACATTATTTCTATCCGGTGGCTGGACGAACCTCCAGCTTGGTTTATCTAGTGCTGCTCGGTGGTCTCGGGGTGGCTGTATACGCCTATCTCTCCTTACGGACACGCCAGATTGACAGTATTATTGGCAGTCGTGCTGATAGTTTACGGCGCAAGCTTAGAATATCCTAATCCTAGGTTAGGATAAATTTTATCAAACTCTTAAGCCCCTTTTTAAGGCCTGACCGACATCTTTGCCTACCAAGTGAAGCAATAATCTGATTATGTAGGCTTTGTTTACAGCCAGCCTTAACATTAACAGTACAATCAAGAATAAATACAAATAAGGAAGTGAAGGGAGTGACTTTCTGCGAAAGACTATGACCTGCCATTTCCTTTTTGTTATAGCATTTTTTTATAACAGCCTATCGATAATAAATATTGGCATGTTCCAGATTTTGGGAAAAAATCGTGCTAAAATAAAGAACAAAAAGGAGGCCTATTGATGACAGAACAATATAAATTAGCGACCTTGCTGGCACACGCAGGAATTAATTCTGATAAGGAGACAGGAGCGCTTGCTTCTCCAATCCATTTTTCAACAACGTATCAGCATCCCGAATTTGGCCAATCGACTGGTTTTGATTATACTCGCACTAAAAATCCGACCCGAGCAACGCTGGAACAAACTTTAGCGGCTATTGAACAGGCGGATTATGCGATTGCAACAAGTTCAGGAATGAGTGCTATTGTCTTGGCTTTTGAGATTTTTCCAGTCGGCAGTCATGTGGTGGCCGCACGCGATTTATATGGTGGTTCCTTTCGCTGGTTTAATGATAAGGAGAAGGAAGGCCGTTTCTTTTTTGATTATGCCAATACTGAGGCCGAAATGCTGGCAGCCATTACAGATACTACCGATATTGTCTATATTGAAACCCCAACCAATCCGCTGATGGTTGAATTTAATATTGAGAAAATTGCTAACCTAGCCCATGAGAAGGGGGCTGCTGTTATCGTGGATAATACCTTCTACAGTCCAATTTATCAAACTCCTATCACTCTGGGAGCTGATATTGTTGTCCATTCGGCGACCAAGTATTTAGCTGGACACAATGACGTTTTAGCTGGGGTAGTTATTACGAGTAATCAAGATTATTACGACAAACTTTTTTATAATCTCAATACAACCGGTCCCAACCTATCGCCTTTTGATAGTTATATGCTGATGCGTGGTTTAAAAACACTGAAGCTTCGTATGGAAGCTTCCACAGCTAATGCGAAACAAGTAGTGGCCTTTTTAGAACAATCTCCAGCAGTTAAAGAAGTTCTCTTTACAGGTAAGGGAGGGATGATTTCTTTTAAGGTTGTGAATAAAGATACTATCCCATCCCTTATCAATCAATTGCAGGTTTTTACCTTTGCTGAAAGCTTGGGTGGAGTAGAAAGTCTGATTACCTATCCGGCGACTCAGACTCACGCTGATATCCCAGCAGATGTCCGGGCTTCTTACGGCCTGACTGACGATTTGCTGCGCCTCTCGATAGGTATTGAAGATGCAGATGACCTAGTAGCTGATTTAAAACAAGCCTTAGAAGGCTAAGTATGAAAGAAGGATTGCATGACACATTACGATTTTACAACCCTACCCAACCGACTTGGTAACCACTCTGTCAAATGGAAGGAAGTGGAGGAAGATAAGGATTTGCTTCCCCTTTGGGTGGCAGATATGGATTTCTTAACCTTTCCAGAAATGCAAACTGCTATTCAGCGCTATACTGATTTTGGAGTTTACGGCTATCCCTATATTTGGGATGGTGTAGTTGAGGCCATTCAAAATTGGGAAAGAGCAGAGCATGGCTATCAGGTGGATAAGGAAGCCATTGTTCTTATTGAAGGGGTTGTCCCTGCTATATCAGTAGCCATTCAGGCTTTTACTCGAAAACAAGATGCAGTTCTTATCAATACACCGGTTTATCCTCCCTTTGCCCGCTCTGTCAAACTCAACGACCGCCGATTGATTGAAAATTCTTTGGTGGAAAGAAATGGTCATTTTGAACTTGATTTTGATCAGTTAGAAAAAGATATCGTAGAAAATCAAGTCAAACTTTATGTTTTTTGCAGTCCTCATAATCCTGGAGGACGGGTCTGGACAGCTAAGGAATTGCAAAAAGTAGCAGAGCTCTGCCAGAAACATGGAGTTATTCTGGTTTCAGATGAGATTCATCAGGATTTAGCCCTGTTTAATCATAAACATCACAGTATCAATACTGTCGGTGACTTTGGTCAGTTCAGTCTGGTTCTCTCCAGTGCCACAAAAACCTTCAATGTTGCCGGAACTAAAAATAGCTTTGCGATCATTGAAAATCCGGAATTACGAGTTCAATTTAAGAAGCGTCAACTAGCTAATAATCAGCATGAAGTTCCGACTATCGGCTTGATAACAACAGAGGCTGCCTTTCGTTACGGCAAACCTTGGTTGACCGAATTAAAAGCGCTTCTGGAAAAGCACAGCGATTTTCTAGCAAACTATCTAGAGCAGCATACTAAGATCAAGGTCATGAAACCAGAAGGCACCTACCTTGTATGGTTGGATTTCTCAGCCTATAATCTATCAGACGAGGAGCTTCACAAAAAAATCAAAGAAGAAGCCAAGCTCATCCTCAATGTCGGATCGACCTTTGGTAAGGAAGGTGTAGGTCATGCCCGCCTCAACCTTGCTACTCCTACATCAGTCCTGCAGGAAGCCTGTGAACGATTGGCTAAAGCTTTTCCAAAATAATGAGGCTATATAAGTAGATAAGAGGTGCTGACTCTTTCTTTGTCTTGTATACAAGTCTTTTGCTTCCATCATAGTATGGAAGTTTTTTCTTATGAAGTAAAATCTACAAGGAATAAGATGAGATCAAAAAATTCTAAAAATTGGGGTAGCCCCCTTTTGTTTATAGGGTCTATAGACAGTCTTGGAATGGATAGCTGTAGGTTTAACGGTTCCTAGTTGATGCCATTTTTCTAATGAAATAACAGTTATGCCCGTTAAAATCTCGGCCTATTTGGTATAATAAAGAAAATAATCTTAGAAAGAAGGCAAGCTTCTTGTAAGCTAATGTATTATGGGAAAATTTCAAGTTATTTCACACCCACTGATCCAACACAAACTCTCAATTCTGCGTCGTGAAGATACGTCCACGAAAAACTTTCGTGAATTGGTCAATGAAATTGCTATGCTTATGGGATATGAGGTTTCGCGTGACCTTCCACTAGAAGATGTAGAGATTCAAACACCAATGACCAAGACAGTACAAAAGCAGTTAGCTGGTAAAAAATTGGCTATTGTTCCTATTCTTCGAGCAGGTATTGGCATGGTTGATGGTCTTGTAAGTCTAGTACCAGCTGCCAAGGTCGGTCATATTGGTATGTATCGCGATGAGGAGACTTTGCAGCCTGTAGAGTATTTGGTCAAACTGCCTGAGGATATTGATCAGCGGCAGATTTTCTTAGTAGATCCTATGCTGGCAACTGGCGGCTCGGCTATTTTGGCTGTGGACTCTCTTAAAAAACGCGGTGCAGCTAACATCAAATTTGTCTGTCTAGTCGCAGCACCGGAAGGAGTCAAAGCACTTCAAGAAGCTCATCCCGACATTGATATTTATACGGCAGCCCTCGATGAAAAGTTAAATGATAACGGCTACATTGTACCTGGGCTTGGTGATGCTGGCGATCGTCTCTTTGGTACCAAATAGGTCTGTAGATTTACTTGGCCATCTTGTCTAACAGTCTGTTTGCTGGACTGTTTTTTTATGAAATTGTGAAAAGTGAGTTTTTTATTTGACCTTTTTTGACCAAATAGATATAATAAGGTCACGTTTTAGTAATGAAACATGGATTCGTCCTCAGAAAAGAGCAGCTAGTTGCTAAGATCTCAGGTCTTACAGCCACGGCTCCTCTGGGAGATAACTGATTTAGGAAGTCTGTATTTTGGTTGATTTACGTTTTTTCAGCCAGATGTTACTGATATTTGCTAAGCACGATTTATCCGTCGAGTCCTTAATATTTTGATCAAAGGAGAATACTATGATTCCAGTAGTTATTGAACAAACTAGTCGTGGAGAGCGTTCCTACGATATTTATTCACGCCTCTTGAAAGACCGCATCGTCATGCTGACAGGTCCGGTTGAAGATAATATGGCGAATTCAGTTATTGCCCAATTGTTGTTCTTGGACGCTCAAGATAGTACCAAAGATATTTACCTCTATGTGAATTCACCTGGTGGCTCTGTATCAGCTGGCTTGGCTATTGTAGACACTATGAATTTTATTAAATCAGATGTCCAAACAATCGTTATGGGAATGGCTGCATCGATGGGAACCATTATTGCTTCCAGCGGTGCCAAAGGCAAGCGCTTTATGTTGCCGCATGCAGAATACATGATTCACCAGCCGATGGGCGGCACTGGCGGTGGTACGCAACAGTCCGATATGGCTATTGCAGCTGAGCACCTCTTGCAAACGCGCCAAACTCTGGAACAAATTCTGGCAGATAATTCAGGTCAATCGCTTGAGAAGGTCCACGTGGATGCTGAGCGTGATAACTGGATGACAGCTCAGGAAACACTCGAATATGGCTTTATCGATGAAATTATGGAAAACAATGCCTTGAAATAAGATTTAGCGAATAATAGTTGAAAGAGGCTGAGGCAAAAAGTCCCGCCTCTTTTGAATTGCCCTAGATTTATCAAATAGCGCAGAGGTGGGATTGAAATGCTCCAGTGGAGTTTGGCAGTCTGGGGATAGACTGCCAAAGCCTGCCACCTAAAAACAGGAAAGTGGTAGAGGGCTGAGCCTAAAAATAGGAAAGTGAGGAAAATCAAAATCGTGATTTTACCACGATTTACTGATTTTTGTCCTACTTTCATACTTTTTCATAAACCTTTAGCGCAGCTGACTTTCCTTTTCCTAAAAGATATAAGGGACTGTTAAAGGTGGAAGTTTTAAAAACACGAGAGTGAGCAGACCGTTTAAGGAGAGATTGATTTAAGTCATTGACCAGGAATCAGGGAGCGGTGAGAACCCAATTAAAAATTTTTGAGTTCTTTCCATTCTCCTTTTTGTTATAATAGGGATATGTTAAAAATCAATCAGGATTTGTTAGCCATTGATCACCAAATTGACATGCTGGTTAAAGCGATTTTAGAGACCCCTCAAGTGCAGACCTATCGTACGGCCAAAGCAGTTTTGACTGCTGACAGCGATTTGCAAGAAAAAATTCTCCAATTCCAAAACTTGCAAGAGAGCTATGAGGAGCAGAAAAATTATGTTAATTTTAGACCGGAAGTAGCCCAGTTAAGGCGTCAGGTTTTGGCTCAGAAGCGTCAGATAGATATGACGCCTTGCGTCCAAGATTTGAGACTGGCTGAAGTAGCCTTGCAAAAACTTCTGGCCGATTTAACGACTCAAATTTCTCAAGCTGTTTCGCCAGATATATTTGTGGATACAGGTTTGCCCTTTGCACCGCATAAGCGCCAGCATGGACACGGTAGAGGAGAAAATATTCGAGAGAAGGGATAGGAAAATGTTTAATAAGCAAGAACGTAAGGGGATTATCGTCTATCTCTATTACAATCGCGATGCCAGAAAGCTAAATCGTTATGGTGATATGCTTTACCACTCTAGGCGTTTTCGCTATGTGCATCTCTACAGTGATGCGCAAAAGCTTGAGGGGACAATAGCGGCCTTAGAAAAGTTAAGATTTGTTAAGGAGGTACGCCTGTCATCTTTAGATAATATTGATCGCGATTTTGTCGGAAGTTTGTATCGCAATCAGGAAGAAGTGGGTGATGAAACTGATGATCTGGATATTGGTTCGCTTCCTACACTCTAGTTTTGTAGCTAGTTTCGCCCTGTCAGTCTGTTAAAAATTGCTGGAAGTAGTTTTTGTGCTAATCTCTAGTGTTGGATCAAAGATCTAGCGCTTGAGGCCAGTACAATTTTACCCAGCTTTTTCTTTTTACCAATTATAGGTATATTTGTGCCTTTATCTCAGTCTCAGAAAAGTCTTATGTTATTACGAATTAGTAATAATGCTGAAACCCCTTTCTTGACGCTTTTTATCCTGATTAACGAGCGAATCTTCTTGACAATTATCAGATAATTCTGTATTCTATACAGTAGGCTTTTAAAGCTAGGAGGGGGTCAAATATTATGGCCGACCTTTGTGCTTTTCAATCTAAATCCACCTGAATACAACCGTAAGAAAAGTTAGCTACCTTAGTCATTATAGCAACGGTGTGCAGCATTGGGGCTATTTGGGTGGGTCAAGTATCTTTATTAAGGAGAAATAATCTGATGTATAAAAAGATTATCGCAACTGGTATGCTTCTGCTGGCTGCTGTAACATTAGTAGCCTGCGGTAAGTCTCCTGATGTTACCAGCAATGCCGCTGGGACAAAAATTGGCGACACCATTAAAATCGGTGTAGATATGGAGCTGACAGGTCCTGTATCTGCTTACGGATCGGCCGAAAATCAAGGTATCAAGCTGGCTGTTAAAGAAATTAACAAAGCCGGTGGTGTAGATGGCAAAAAGCTAGAATTAGTGACCAAGGACAATAAGTCTGACAATGCTGAAGCTTCTACATCGGCAACGAACCTAGCTGTTCAAAGTCAAGTTAATGCGATTATTGGCCCTGCCACATCTGGAGCGGTTTCGGCAGCTTCGCTGAATGCTCAAAAAACAGGAGTTCCCCTTCTCTCCCCAAGTGGGACGCAGGATGATTTGACCATTGATAATCTCAATGGAAAAACAGAAACAAAGCAGTTTGTTTTCCGTACCACTTTTAGGGATAGTTTCCAAGGGCAAGTACTAGCTCAGTATGCATCGGAAAACCTGCAGGCGAAAAAGGTTGTGCTTTTTTATGATAATTCCAGCGACTATGCCAAAGGGATAGCAGATGAGTTCAAAGAAACTTACAAGGGTGATATTGTTGCCACTAAAACTTTTGCAGCGAAAGATACGGACTTCCAGTCAGCCCTGACAAGTATCAGAGATCTGGACTATGATGCTATCGTTATGCCTGGCTACTACACTGAAACAGGCTTGATTACAAAACAGGCGCGTGATATGGGCATCAGTGCACCTATTCTTGGTCCTGATGGTTTCAGTGATAAGACCTTTGTGAGCTTGGCAGGTAAGAAGAATACGACGAATGTCTACTACGTATCAGGTTACTCTACCAAGATTGCCTTGTCCGGAAAAGCTAATGATTTTATTAGCAACTTTAAAGAAACCTACGGTTCAGAACCCAATATGTTCTCGGCTCTTGCCTATGATTCTGTCTATATGATTGCAGCGGCAGCAAAGGGGGCAGATGACTCTATCGAATTGGCTTCTAATCTGGCAGCCTTGAAAAATTTTGAAGGAGTCACCGGTAAGATGACAATTGATAAGTACCACAACCCAATTAAGTCAGCCGTTATGGTGAAATTGGATAATGGTACAGAAAGCTCCGCTGAAGCTGTAACGGTTAAAAAATAACGGAGCTACTACAACGTTTGTATTAGATGGATAAAACTAGAAAGTTTGGTATTTTATGTTACTTGAACAACTCCCACAACAACTAGTTAATGGTATTATTCTGGGAAGTATCTATGCCTTACTGGCCCTGGGTTATACCATGGTTTATGGGATTATTAAATTGATTAACTTTGCTCATGGAGATATCTTCATGATGGGGGCTTTTATCGGCTACTATGCTATCAATGGTCTTCACATGAACTTCTGGCTGGCCTTGGTTTTTACCATGGTAATAACGGCTCTGTTAGGAATGTTGATTGAATTCTTAGCCTACCGTCCTCTGCGTAATTCCACACGAATTTCAGCTTTGATTACAGCTATAGGGGTATCCTTTCTCTTAGAGTACACCATGGTTTACTTTGTTGGCTCCAATCCGCGTTCGTTCCCAGAAGCTATTCAAAAACATAACTATGATTTAGGACCAGTGACAGTCACCAATATCCAGCTCTTAATCCTGGTTGTGGCTATTGCCTTGATGGTAGCTCTCCAAATAATTGTTAAGAAAACCAAAATGGGGAAAGCTATGCGAGCTGTATCGGTAGACAGTGATGCTGCCCAGCTGATGGGAATCAATGTTAATTCAACCATCAGTTTTACCTTTGCGCTTGGTTCAGCTTGGGCTGGCGCAGCAGGTGTTCTGATTGGTCTCTACTACAATTCCATTGACCCTCTGATGGGGATGATTCCCGGAATTAAAGCCTTTGTCGCCGCTGTATTGGGCGGTATTGGGATTATTCCGGGTGCTGCCTTGGGTGGTTTTGTTATCGGGATTTTGGAAACCTTGGCCAATGCAGTCAACCTGTCGACTTACCGCGATGCTATCGTCTATATTGTACTGATTATCATCCTTCTGGTTCGCCCAGCTGGTATCCTTGGTAAAAATGTGAAAGAGAAGGTGTAAGACATGAAACAGAATTTAAAATTAAATCTTACCTGGCTTGCGCTGATTGCTCTTGTCTACGCTATTCTGCAAATTTTAGCCAGCAGCGGTATTTTGAATCTCTATTACATTCAAATCTTAATGGGAATTGGCATCAGTATCTTGATGGGACTAGGGACTAATCTAGTCTTAGGATTTTCAGGCCAATTAACTTTAGGACAAGCTGGTTTCATGGCTATCGGTGCTTACTCCTCAGCAATTATTACGACCTACTATCCTACCTATGCGGCCTTTTATTGGTCTATCCTAGTAGGCGCTGTTATTGCAGCTGTAGTCGCTATTGTTTTTGGTTTGCCTACCCTACGCTTAAAAGGGGACTATCTGGCCATTGCGACCTTAGGTATGGCGGAAATTATCCGTATTTTAATCATCAACGGCGGAACTTTGACGAACGGTGCTGCTGGTCTGACAGGTATTTTGCCTTATACGACTTGGCAAGTCATCTTTCTCTTTGTAGTTGTCATTACCATTCTTGTCTTAAACCTTCTGCGTTCATCAATGGGACGTCAGATTATCACCCTGCGCGAGGATGAAATCGCAGCGGAGGCTATGGGTGTTAATGTTACCAATAGAAAAGTGCTAATTTTTGCAATCGGTGCGGTCATCTCAGCTATTGCTGGATCCCTCTATGTCAGCTATATCGGTACCATCGTCCCCAAAGATTTCCAATTGATGAAATCAATCGATTACCTCATTGTTGCCGTTCTGGGTGGTTTGGGTTCTATCACAGGAACAATCATCGCAGGAGTTGTTTTAGGTATCCTGAATATGTTCCTACAAAATGTATCAGAGCTGCGGATGATCATCTACTCTATTGCTCTTATTTTGGTAATGATTTTCCGTCCGAGTGGTCTCTTAGGAACTAAGGAATTCACGCTGTCACGTTTCTTTAAAAAGGATAAGGGGGGCAACAACTGATGGCACTTCTTGATGTAAAAAATTTAACAAAAAATTTCGGCGGCCTGACTGCGGTTGGCGATGTCTCCCTTGAGCTCAATGAAGGGGAGTTAGTCGGCCTCATTGGTCCTAACGGTGCAGGTAAGACCACTCTCTTTAACCTTTTGACGGGGGTTTATGTTCCCAGCGAAGGTACGGTAACGCTTGATGGCACCCTCATCAATGGTAAGACCCCGCATAAAATCGCTTCGCTGGGTCTGTCACGGACCTTCCAAAATATCCGTCTTTTTAAGGATATGACTGTTTTAGAAAATGTTTTGATCGGCTTTGCTAATCGTCACAGCGCTCATATCTTGGCCTCTGTCTTGCGTCTGCCAAAATACTATCAAAGTGAGAAGGACATTAAGCAGAAAGCGTTAGACCTGCTAGCGATCTTTGATTTGGCTGATAATGCCGATACTTTAGCTAAAAATCTTCCTTATGGACAGCAGCGCCGTTTGGAAATCGTTCGTGCTCTAGCTACAGAACCCAAGATACTCTTCTTAGACGAGCCTGCCGCCGGCATGAACCCGCAAGAAACAGCGGAATTAACAGCCTTGATCCGTAAAATTAAGGAAGAATTTGGAATCACTATCATCCTCATCGAACATGATATGAATTTAGTGATGGATGTTACTGAACGTATCTATGTATTGGAATACGGCCGTCTCATTGCGCATGGTACACCAGATGAAATCAAGTCTAACAAGCGTGTTATTGAAGCCTATCTTGGAGGTGAAGCCTAGTGTCTATGTTGAAAATTGAAAACCTCTCAGTCAGTTACGGTGCCATTGAAGCTGTAAAGGATGTTAGCTTTGAAGTCAATGAGGGGGAAGTTGTGACCCTTATCGGTGCCAATGGTGCAGGTAAGACCTCTATCCTCAGGACAATTTCGGGCCTTGTCCGTCCCAGCCAAGGAACCGTTTCTTATCTGGACAACGAGATCCAAAAAGTAGCTGCGCGTAAGATTGTAGCGGATGGATTGGCTCAGGTTCCCGAAGGCCGTCATGTTTTTCCGGGTCTGACCGTTTTAGAAAACCTAGAAATGGGGGCTTTTCTCAAGAATAACAAGGATACGAACCAATCCAATCTAAAGAAAATCTTTGATCGGTTTCCGCGTTTAGAAGAGCGAAAAAATCAAGATGCAGCTACCCTTTCAGGTGGTGAACAGCAGATGTTGGCTATGGGACGTGCACTTATGAGTCAGCCCAAACTCTTGTTACTCGATGAGCCGTCGATGGGATTGGCCCCAATCTTCATCCAAGAGATCTTTGATATTATCCAAGATATTCAAAAGCAAGGGACAACGGTTCTATTGATTGAGCAGAACGCCAACAAAGCTCTCTCTATTGCTGATCGAGGTTATGTGCTGGAGACAGGTAAGATTGTCCTGTCAGGAACAGGTCAAGAGCTGCTGGCTTCTGATGAAGTGCGCAAGGCCTATCTTGGGGGCTAAGTGGCCGAGAGCCGGTTTTTGCAAAACATAAAGATAATCCTCAACTGTTAAGTTGGGGATTATCTTATGTTTTCATGTATTTTGAAAATCAAAATCATGCAGTGTTGACCTTGTTATGTTGCCTAGGTTGATTTGGCTCTTTTTGCATGTAGTTTTTCGTCTGGTAGAAAAGAGTTGCATCGCAATATAAGAGAACTCTCTTTTAGTTTCTTTATATTGTAAAATAGCTTGAATAATTGGGAAAATAGGCTATAATGAAATTCGAGTATACTTAAAGGAAAAAAACAACCATGACATTTAAAAAAAGTGAAACCCTCTATCTTCTAATGAGTTTAGTCTTAATGGTAATGATTTTTGGTCTTTATTTACTGGCTAAACGTGTTTATACTGTCAAACCTGGCGATGTTGAAGTGGCCCCAACTCATGTGACTTCATCATCCTCGTCTTCTAAATCTTCAAACTCATTGGAAGCTGATTTGGCTGATCTAGAGGCGAACCCAAGCCGAGAGGCCGCTGACGATGTTCAAAAAGAGATTGACCGGCTAGATGATAAGACTAAAAAATCAGACTATCAGAACCGTCTGAATGTGATTCTAGCCCAGATGGCGATTGATGCCGCGGATGCTAGCCGAACCGCTGATAGTATCCAAGAAGCTCAAGCAGCTATCGATAAAGTGCAGAGCCAGTCTGAAAAGACCAACCTGCAGACTCAGTTAGACACTATCAGTCAGGGTGGTGGTCTGTCATCGAGTGTGGCTCAATAATTTAAATTAGAATTATTTTTGTCATTTTTTTGTCATTTTTGGCTATAAAACCTTATTGTACCAAGTAATTACCTAAGAAAGGTACCTCTAAGAATATGACAGAGGTGTTAAAAAGAAATTAAATTTCCTTGGACTTGGCAGGAAATTCAGGTATAATAGGTCAAGAAATACATTATAGTTGGAGATGACACTATGGCCAGACGCAGCCGTTCAAAGATCAAAACCTTTAGTGCGCATTATTTCATCAATATTTTACTATTTGTGATCTACCTAGCCGTTTCTTCGGTGACAGTTCACACTATGTTTAAGTATCATTTCCTAGCCTTCCGTTACTTGAATATTATCATAACCCTAGTGCTGTTAGCGGTTTTATTCCTGTCTGGCTTTTTGATACTAAAAAATAAGTTCAAACTAAGCACCAGCTTTCTCTTGGTGATTTTTACGACCCTATCGACGGTAACTTTCTTAGGATTTAATTCGACAGTGGGTTTCTTTGGTAATCTCAACAACTCTACCAAATATTCAGAAGTTGAAATGCAGGTAGTGGTGCCCAAGGACAGTCCGGCTAATAGTGTCAAGGAAATTGACACTGTTGAAGCACCAACTCAGACTGATGGCACCAATATTAATGAGTTCATTAAGCAAATTAAATCAGATACCTCTAAGAGCCTAAGAGTTAGCCATGTAGATTCTTACGTTCAGGCCTATAACAATCTGACCTCAGGATCGACTCAGGCCATTATTTTAAACAGTGCCTATGCCAATCTGATAGAAAATCAGGATAAGGATTACCATAGTAAGGTCAAAGTTCTCTATAAATATAAGATTCAGACAGCTACCACTATCAAATCTAAAAAAAGGTCAAAAGCTGACGCCTTTAATATCTATATTTCAGGTATTGATACTTATGGTTCTATCAACTCAGTCTCTCGTTCTGATGTTAATATTATCATGACGGTCAACTTAAAGACCCACAAGGTGCTTTTGACAACTACCCCGCGTGACGCCTATGTTGCTATTCCAGATGGCGGTCAAAATCAAAAGGATAAGCTGACCCATGCTGGTCTCTACGGTGTTGAAACCTCTATGAAGACCCTGCAGAATCTCTATAATGTAGACATTGATTACTATGCCCGTCTCAACTTTACATCTTTCTTAAAGCTTGTTGATCTTTTGGGTGGTATTGATGTTTATAATGACCAAGCTTTCACGGCTCACACTAATAAAGACTATACCTTTGAAGTGGGTAATGTCCATTTGGATTCGCAAGGAGCTTTAGCTTTTGTGCGTGAACGCTACAGTCTTGAAAATGGAGATAATGACCGCGGTAAAAATCAGGAAAAAGTTATCTCGGCAATTATCAACAAGCTAGCCTCGAGCAAATCTATCAGTAAGATTTCATCGATTGCTAATAACTTACAAGACTCTATTCAAACTAATATGCCGTTAGAAGATGTAATGACCATTGCCAATACGCAGCTGTCTTCAGGTAAAAAATTCACAGTAAGCTCACAAGCCGTTACAGGTACAGGTTCAACGGGAGAATTGCCATCTTACGCGATGCCGGGAGCCTCACTTTATATGATGCAGTTGGATGATGCTAGTGTATCTGACGCTAGCCAGCAAATTGAGGACGTGTTAGGAGGAAAATAGGGTGATTGATATTCATTCGCATATTATTTTTGATGTGGATGACGGTCCTGCGACCTTGGAAGAAAGTCTAGCCCTAATTGCTGAGAGCTATCAGCAGGGAGTTAGGACGATTGTGGCTACCTCCCATCGCCGCAAAGGAATGTTTGAAACACCCGAAGAGATTCTGTGGGCTAATTTCCAGCAGGTCAAAGAGTCAGCTAAGGAGCGCTTTGCTGACTTAAACTTGCTCTACGGTGGTGAGCTCTACTACACAGAAGATCTGAGGCAAAAATTGGAGGCAGGTCTTGTGCCTACTATGGCTGAAAGCCGGTATGCCCTGATTGAGTTTAGTATGGCAACGCCTTGGCGAGACCTCCACCAAGCTCTAACGAAACTGCTCTTATTAGGGATTACTCCGATCGTTGCGCATATTGAACGCTATAATGCCTTAGAAAATAAGCCAGCTAGGGTTCAGGAGCTGCTCAATATGGGCTGTTATACTCAAGTGAACAGCAACCATGTCCTTAAGCCAAGGTGGTTTTCTGATTCGGAAAAAATCTTTAAAAGGCGGGGTCGTTACTTTTTAGAGCAAGATTTAGTTTCTTGCATTGCCAGTGATATGCATAATCTAGATAAGCGTCCGCCTTTTATGGCTCAGGCCTATCAAGCAGTCCTCAAGGCTTATGGGCAGGACAAGGCGCAAGCCCTATTCAAAAACAACATGGCTCAGTTGCTTGGCCATGAGTATGTATAAAGGAGTACCTATGAATTCAGCAGAAAATGCATCATTTGAAATTGATGTGTTCGCCCTACTTAAGAAACTGTGGAACCGAAAGTTTTTGATCATTTTTGTTTCCCTGCTTCTTGGCTTTGTCACTTTATTTGTGAGTGCTTTCATTCTCCCCAAGGAATACACTTCATCCACGCGTATTTATGTGGTGCATAACAATAGTAATTCCATCAACTATCAGGACATTCAAGCCGGAACTGATTTGGTTAATGACTATAAAGAAATTATCCAATCACAGGATGTTTTGGATGAAGTTGTTGACAAGCAAAAATTGGATATCACGCCAGAGGAACTGGGGAACCGTATTGTAGTTGATGTACCAACAGACACGCGTCTGATTACTATTTCGGTTAAAGATAGAAATGCTCAAGAAGCTAGCCGCTTAGCTAATGCTATCCGCGATGTTGCTATCCAGAAGATTAAGGATGTGACTAAGGTCGAGGATGTGACGATTGCCGAAACAGCCAAAGTTCCCACAGCGCCAAGCTCTCCTAATATCAAACGCAATCTAATTCTCGGTATCTTAGCAGGAGGTTTCCTCACGGTCGTAACCTTGATTATCTTTGAAGCTTTGGATGATCGGATTAAGACCAGTGAAGATGTGGAAAAAGCCTTGGATCGTACCTTGCTTGGGGTTGTTCCAGCAATTGAGCAGTAGGAGGAATGATGGGTTACTTAGAGTTAGCAAAACAAAAAGAAAAACTGATCAATACAGCAGAGGAATATTATAATTCCATCCGTGCTAATATCCAATTTAGTGGCAGTCATATCAAGGTTATTGCACTGACCTCGGTGCAGCCGCAAGAAGGTAAGTCTACAACGACTGCAAGTTTAGCGGTATCTTTTGCGCGTGCAGGCTTCAAGACCTTATTGATTGATGCTGATACCCGCAACTCAGTCATGATGGGTACCTTTAAACCGGACGGTTCGGTCAAGGGATTAACCGATTTCTTAACGGGCTATGCAGACCTGCAGGCTGTTATCAGTCGTACCAGTGTTGACAATCTTTCCCTTATTCCTGCGGGACAGGTTCCTCCTAATCCGACTGCTCTGCTTCAGAGTGATAATTTTAAGCGTATGATTGGGGCGGTCAGAGAGCACTATGATTATGTTCTGATCGATACGCCGCCAATTGGTCGAGTAGTCGACGCAGCTATTATAGCTCAGGAGTCTGATGCATCGGTTTTGATTACCGAAGCAGGCCTTATCCATGCTCGATTTGCTAAGAAGGCTATCGAGCAGATGGAAAAGAGTGGCGCACAGTTTCTGGGTATTATTCTCAATAAGGTTGATGAAAGAACAGAAAACTACGGTAGTTACGGCAGCTATGGCGATTATGGTGATAAAGCTAGAAAGAAGCCGCAATCTAGCTCTCATCACAGCAGAAGAGCTAAATAAGAACTGGTCATTAGACCGGTTTTTTAATAGCCTAAACCTGCCAGTCTCAAAGGTTTTTGCTATAATAGGACAAGGTATTTGCAATCGAAAGAGAGGACATCATCATGGAACGTGCTATTTTTGCCGGCGGTTGTTTTTGGTGTATGGTTCAGCCCTTTGAAGAGCAAGAGGGAATATTATCAGTTCGTTCTGGCTACACTGGGGGTTATGTCGAAAATCCGACCTATGAGGAGGTTTGTTCCCATACAACAGGCCATACAGAAGCAGTCGAAATCATCTTCGATGAGAATCAAGTTTCCTATGAGGAACTAGTAGAACTTTACTGGGCTCAGACCGATCCGACGGATGCTTTTGGCCAGTTTGAAGATCGCGGAGATAATTACCGGCCGGTCATCTTTTATACGACGGACGAACAAAAAGCTATCGCTGAAAAATCTAAAGCCAATCTAGCTGCTTCTGGACGCTTTGAGGCTCCAATCGTCACTAGTATTGAGCCAGCCCAGACTTTTTATCTAGCTGAGGACTACCATCAGGAGTTTTATAAGAAAAATCCCGAGCGCTACGCTCAGTCCAGCCGTCTACGACATCGCTTTTTGGAGGAACATTGGCAATGAGAAAGTCCTTTTACACCTGGCTGATGGCCCAGCGCAATCCCAAGTCTCAGGAACCAGCAGCCCTGCTGGCCGATCTGGCCTTTAACGACAGCACCTTTCCCAAGCATACCGATAATTTCGAGGAGGTCAGCCGCTACCTAGAAGACCAGGCCAGCTTTAGCTTTAATCTAAGTGATTTTGATAAGATTTGGGAAGATTATTTGGCCCACTAAGGTAGCAGTCCATGAAATTTATCTACATTACATTAGGCTGTTTAGCTTTTGTCTTAGGGCTTATTGGTGTTATTCTCCCTGTTTTGCCAACTACACCTTTCTTGCTGCTGGCAGGCGTTTGCTTTACCAGAAGTTCTGAGAAGTTTGAGTTCTGGCTGAAAAGGACAAGGGTGTACCAAAATTATGTGTCAGATTATGCTGAAACGAAAACAATTTCAAAAGAACGAAAGAAAAAGATTATCTGGCGTATCTATGTTTTAATGGCTGTTTCTATCATTTTAGCACCTCTTTGGCCTGTACGCTTGTTGTTAGCTGGTTTAACGATTTTTATTACTTATTATCTCTTCAAGGTGATTCCTGATAAAGACGAATGAAACCATGGTTTGCCCGTGCTTTTTTCAGTCAAATACGATATAATAAGACCACTAATAAGGAAGGAAAGAGGCAGTTTATTTGCAAGAGTATTCTGTTGAAATAAAGCTCAATCATCCCGATGATTTGCTGGCTCTCTTTGGCAGCAATGAACGTCACCTAAAATTGATTGAAGAAAATACGGATGTCGTGATCCATGCCAGAACTGAAGTGGTGCAGATCCTGAGTGATGATGAAGCTGCCTTAGAAACAGCTCGTCTGGCTATTGAAGCCCTGCTGATTCTAGTCGGTCGCGGCATGCTGATCAATACTTCTGATGTTGTCACTGCCCTGAGCATGGCTCAAGGCGGAACGATTGACCAATTCGTCGCCCTCTATGAAGAGGAAATTATCAAAGATAATTACGGTAAGCCAATCCGTGTCAAAACTCTGGGGCAAAAGGTTTATGTGGATAGTGTCAAGAATCACGATGTCGTCTTTGGTATCGGTCCAGCAGGAACTGGTAAAACCTTTCTGGCTGTAACCTTAGCGGTAACAGCCCTTAAGCGTGGTCAAGTCAAGCGCATTATTCTGACGCGTCCGGCCGTCGAGGCCGGTGAGAGTCTAGGCTTTTTACCGGGGGACCTCAAGGAAAAGGTTGATCCTTATTTGCGCCCCGTTTATGATGCCCTCTATCAGATTTTAGGAAAAGAGCAGACAACCCGGCTCATGGAGCGAGAAATTATTGAGATTGCCCCCCTGGCCTATATGCGTGGGCGGACACTGGACGATGCTTTTGTTATCCTGGATGAAGCCCAGAACACGACCATCATGCAGATGAAGATGTTCCTGACACGTCTAGGTTTTAACTCTAAGATGATTGTCAATGGGGATACTAGTCAGATTGACCTGCCTAGAAATAGCCCTTCTGGTCTGCTCGATGCTATCGAGAAGCTCAAAGCTATTAAGCAGATTGACTTTGTTTACCTATCGGCTAAGGATGTGGTCAGACACCCTGTGGTTGCTGAAATTATCAATGCTTATGAGCAAGAGGCTGAGTAGTTTAGGAGAGCTTTTAAACCATATAACTATAAAAAGAGTGGGAAGTTGGTTCTTTAGCAACTAACTTCCCACTCTTTTAACTTTATGAAGATCGGTCTAGTTTTTGGGATTGAGAAAAGCATAAGCAGCACCGATGAGCAGGCCTCCGCCAATCCAGTTGCCGACAAAGGATATGAACCAGTGGCGCAGCACATTGGTAAGAGTATAGCCGTCAAGATGAACAGAGGTGAAACCCATCAGGAAGAAGGATGAAAAATTAGCCACCAAGTGTTCTGCATTCATAAAGACAAACATAAAGATAGCTGAAATAATCAGAGTAATCTTGGCCGTTTCATCTTTGACTAAAAGATAAGAAAGGATAGCAATATTGACAAAAATATTAGCAATAATACTGTCAAAGAAAATCTGTGCGGATGTTTTAGCCAGTTTGACCTGGACAGTATTGACCAAAAAACTTTTGTCATTGACGAGACTGTAAGCAAAACTTTGGTTAAATAGAGCGGCGATCAGAGCGGCTCCAATTAAATTAAAGATAGTGCAGACGATAAGAATTTTGAAAACCTTTTTGACTGAAATGAAGCGATAGTAAGCTCCCGCAGTTAAATACATCATATTAGAAGTAACCAATTCGGCATTTAAAAAGAGAATATAAACAAGGCCAAAGCTAAATATAAAGGGAAAGATAAAGCGCCCTAGGTTTGGATGAATCTGATTAACGACATCAGCTGCAATACCACCGACACCTGTACTGAGCGTCAAAAATGCGCCAGCAAAAAGCGATTTTAGTGCATAACGAGAAAAACTCTGATCAATCAGCTGGACTTTAGTCTGACAAGCTGTTTTAACTTTTTCAGAAAATGACATGATAGCCTCCATGGATAGTGATAAGGCTATTTTAACATAAGAGATCAGCTTTTGAAAAGGCTTTCAAAAAAAGTTATTCCTTCAGCTAGGCCCTTTCTCTTGTTTTATCCAGAGGCTAGGCTTTTATGCTATAATAGAGGTGATAATTAGATTGGAAGACCTATGTATATTGAAATAAGAGATGAGACTAAGCAAGTCTCACAAGAGATGCTCAGTCAGATTAAAGAAATGCTCGAGTTTGCTGCTAAAAAGCTAGGCCAGGAAACTAAAGAAATGGCTGTCACTTTTGTTGATAATGAGACGATACACCAAATTAACTTAGAATATCGCGGCATGGATCACCCAACTGATGTGGTCAGTTTGGAGTACAAGCCAGAAGCGCCCATCATTTTTTCTGACGAAGATCTAGCAGAAAATCCTGAATTAGCAGAGATGATGGCGGACTATGATGCCTACATCGGCGAACTCTTTATTTCTGTTGACAAGGCACACGAGCAGGCTGAAAGCTATGGTCACAGCTTCGAGCGTGAGATGGGGTTTCTAGCTATTCATGGTTTTCTGCACATTAATGGCTATGATCACTATACTCCGGCAGAAGAAAAAGAGATGTTCACTTTACAGGAAGAGATTTTAGAAGCCTATGGACTTACGCGAGACTAATTCACCTAAAAAATGGAAAAACCGAACGCTAACCTCTAGTTTAGAATTTGCCCTGACCGGTATCTTTACAGCTTTCAAAGAAGAACGTAACATGCGCAAGCATGGGATATCAGCTATTCTGGCTGTTCTAGCTGGTGTTATTTTCCATATTACGGCTGTGGAATGGTTGTTCTTATCGCTGGCTATATTCTTGGTGATTACTTTTGAGATTATTAACTCGGCAATTGAAAATGTCGTCGATTTGGCTAGTAATTATCACTTTTCGATGTTGGCCAAGAACGCCAAAGATATGGCTGCCGGTGCCGTACTGGTTATTTCGGGGTATGCGGTTGTAACTGGCCTCATTATCTTTGTGCCAAAAATTTGGGTCATGCTCTTTCATTAAGTCAGTTGCTGTACTTGAGCGAATGGAGCTATTTTTTTAGAATAGAAAGGAATGGACGGGTTTGTGTTTTGAAATGAACACGGACTAAAGCTATGTAAAAAGAGGGACTGGGTAACAAGCATTTGCTCTGCCAGTCATTATTTTTATCTTGCTTAACGTTTTTGTATCGTATGTTTAAATCAGGATTTGTGGCTATTTTAGGCCGTCCTAACGTTGGTAAATCAACATTTCTCAACCATGTCATGGGGCAGAAAATCGCCATCATGAGCGATAAAGCCCAGACAACGCGCAATAAAATCATGGGCATCTATACGACCGATACGGAGCAGATTGTTTTTATTGATACTCCGGGAATTCATAAGCCTAAAACAGCTCTGGGCGATTTCATGGTGGAGTCGGCTTATTCGACCCTGCGTGAAGTGGAAACCGTTCTTTTTATGGTGCCGGCCGACGAGGCGCGGGGCAAGGGCGATAATATGATTATAGAGCGCCTTAAGGCAGCTAAGATTCCAGTCATTTTGGTCATTAATAAGATTGACAAGGTCCATCCTGACCCACTTTTAGAGCAGATTGATGATTTCCGTAGTCAGATGGACTTCAAGGAAATTGTTCCGATTTCTGCCCTTCAAGGCAATAATGTGGAAACTCTGATGACCATTCTCAAGGACAATCTGGAGGAAGGCTTCCAGTATTTCCCTGAAGATCAAATCACAGACCATCCAGAGCGCTTCTTGGTCTCTGAAATGATTCGTGAGAAAATTCTCAAATTGACCGAGCAGGAAGTTCCGCACTCCGTGGCTGTAGTGATTGAGTCCATGAAGCGCGACGAAGAAACAGACAAGGTGCATATCCGCGCGACCATCATGGTCGAACGCGACAGTCAAAAAGGCATCATCATCGGTAAGCAAGGTGCTATGCTTAAGAAAATCGGTAAGATGGCCAGACGTGACATCGAACTCATGCTGGGGGACAAGGTTTACCTTGAAACTTGGGTCAAGGTCAAGAAAAATTGGCGCGATAAGAAGTTGGACTTGGCAGACTTTGGCTATAATAAGAAAGAGTATTAAAATAGCCTACGGATAGACTATTTTAACCCGAGCCTGAAAACAGAAAAGCGAGGCAGATGCAGGTCCAGTGGACTGTTTTAGGTCATCGCCTGAAAATAAGAGAGCGATGAGATCCAGTGGACCTTTTTAACCCGAGCCCAGAAATGGGGAAGCGAGACACGGATAGACTCGTAGTCCAAGTTGGGCTTAGTGAGAGGACAGACCAATGACAGCTAACCTATTTATCGAAGAGACAGGGCAAGAACAGAAACAAACAATAATCTTTTTGCACGCTTCGGGTTCCAGTAGTAAAATGTGGCAGCATCACATAGCAGCACTAAAAAATGATTTCCACTGTATCGCCATTGACTTGCCCGGACATGGTAATAGTCGTAACATTGAGTGGACAACTTTCGACGATGTTACGGAAATGATTGCCAGCATTATCAAGGCGAAAGCTCACGGGAAGCCTCATCTTGTCGGACTATCACTGGGAGCCAGTCTTATTTTGAAACTACTGGTGAAAGAGGCTGACTTAGTTGGTCAGGCGATTGTTGACGGTTCCAGCCATCAGCCAATAAAAGGTTATCGCAAGGTCATTGCTGGTGTCTATGTTATGTCACTGCTAAAAAATACAAAGTTGGTCGCCAAACTCATGAGCAGCATGATGGCAAAAGATGGTGTTCCTGAAGAAGAGTATAGAAGCTTTGTTGCAGATTTACAGCAGGCTTCAAAGCGCTCCTTTCACCGTGCTATGTCCCAAGCTAATCTTTTAAGAATAAACCTGAGAGTTGATAATCCTGTCTTTTTCGTTTCAGGTGGAAAGGAGTCGGGTTCGATACATGAATCACACCAATTGCTGGTAAGTAAAAATCCAGCCAGCGAGTGTGCTTATTATCCCGACAAAGGTCATGCTTGGCTGTTTAGTGATGTGACTACCCACATTCAGCTCGTGCAGTATTTTTTACAGAGAGCTGCCTTTCCCAATCAATTGAGGCGGTTTGCTGATTAAGAAGATGTAAAATAAGGTTTAAAGCTGGGGAGAGCCTGGCTTTTGCCATAAGGAGGTAAAACGATGACTTATTTGGATATGTTAGTAGAAAGCGTGGAACGCGCACAGGAACGGTTTGAGCGTTTGTTTGAAGGAGTGACAGTTGAAGAGGCCAATCGTTTCCCAGCTGCAGAAGTTTCAGGTCAAATTAAATCCATAACTTGGTTGGCTTGGCATACTGCGCGTGAGATGGACTTACAGATTTCTGACTTGGCAGGCAGGGAACCTATCTGGTTTAGTCAGGGCTGGAAGGAACAGTTTCACTTGGATTTACCTGATGATACTCAGGACTGGCGGCATTCTTTGGAGGAAGCTCAAAAAGTCCAAGTGGATGATCTGAGTATTGCGCTGGGATATCTGGAAGCAGCTGCTAAGCTCACTAAAGATTACCTCAACTCGCTTGATGAAGCCGTTCTTGATGACATTGTGGATGATTCTTGGACACCTGCGGTCACTCGCGGTGCGCGTCTGGTGTCGATCATTGATGATGCTACTATGCATTCAGGTCAGGTTATCTATGCTAGGCGCTTGCTGGGCTTGACAGATTAAGCTGTAAAAAGCAAACAAGTATCAAAAATTTAATGAAAGAAAGGAAGGAACAGCTTAGAATCCAAGAGGAAGAGCTGATGAAAAAGATAAGAGGCATAGAAAAGCAAATTTCTCTGTCTTGTCCTTGTTTCTATTAGTTTTTCTGGCTGTTCCTGATGTTTTAGATATGCCCGAATTACCGGAGGTTGAGACCGTCAGGCGCGGTTTGGAAGGTCTGATTGTCGGCAAGAAGATTGTAGCAGTAGATGTACGTGTGCCCAAGATGGTTAAGACGGATTTTGACAGCTTCAAGCTGGACTTGCTGGGTCAGACGGTTCACTCTATGCGCCGCCGTGGTAAATATCTCATTTTTGATTTAGGCGCTCAGGTGTTAATCTCGCATCTGCGTATGGAAGGCAAGTATCTGCTTTTTCCCGAGCAGGTGCCCGATGATAAGCACTTTCATGCGTTTTTTGAGCTGAGTGATGGCTCAACCTTGGTTTATCAAGATGTCCGTAAGTTTGGAACTTTTGAATTGCTGGCAAAATCGGCTGAAAGTACTTATTTTAAGCAAAAGAAAATTGGGCCTGAGCCAAACAAAAAAGACTTTAAGCTGGCGCCCTTTGAGCGAGCTGTCTTATCTTCTCATAAATCTATTAAACCCTCGCTTTTAGAACAAAAGCTGGTCGCAGGTTTAGGTAATATCTATGCTGATGAAGTGCTGTGGGCAGCTAGGGTTCATCCAGAACGTCCAGCAGATAGTCTTAAGAAAGCTGAAATCAAGCGAGTCCATGACGAAACCATTCGTATTTTACAGTTAGGAATTGAAAAAGGCGGATCGACCATTCGAACCTATCGTAACGCTTTAGGTGAAGATGGCACCATGCAAGAGTATCTACAAGTTTACGGCCGAACAGGTGAACCCTGTCCGCGTTGTGGAACAGAGATTCAGAAAATCAAAGTAGGAGGACGCGGGACGCATTTTTGTCCGTCCTGTCAAAAACGATGAGCAAGATCATTGGAATTACAGGCGGTATTGCCTCTGGCAAGTCAACGGTTGTTGAACAGATTCGCCGAGCCGGTTATCAGGTGATTGATGCGGATCAGGTCGTGCATGACCTGCAAAACAAGGGGGGCAAGCTCTATCAGGCTCTTATTTTTGCTTTTGGAACAGACATTGTAGCGGCCGATGGTCAACTGGATAGAGCCAAATTGGCTCAGCTGATTTTTTCAACTAAGGAAAATCAGGAAAAGTCTGCCAAGCTGCAAAATCAAATTATCCGTGAAGAATTGGCCCGTAGGCGTGAGGTTTTAGCTGCCAAAGAGTCTGTCTTTTTCATGGATATTCCGCTCCTTTATGAGTTGGACTATCAAGACTGGTTTGATGAAATCTGGCTGGTTTATGTTGATGAGGACAAACAGTTAGAGCGATTGATGGCACGCAATCACTACAGTCTTGATGAGGCTGCTAAGCGGATTGCTGCCCAACTTCCTATGTCGAAAAAGATTGGCTTAGCTGACCGAGTGATTGACAACAATGGCAGTCTGACTGATACCCACACACAAATTCACCATCTTTTGGCTGAATTATAGCTCCATGGGACCTCGAACATCAGGCCTGAAATTTAAGGTCACGTGGGCTATTTTTATGCTCTAGATATGGTATAATACATATCGAAGTTCTAAGAAAGAAGATGATGACTTATAAATAATCAAGGTGTCAGTACAATTAATTGGCGGCAGAATCTAAGGGTAGCTTGGTTCGGTAATTTTCTTACTGGGGCAAGCTTTTCACTTGTTATGCCTTTTATGTCCCTCTTTGTGGAAGAGTTGGGAGCCAAGCAAGGAATGGTTGAGCTCTATGCAGGCCTTTCAGTTTCACTGTCAGCCCTCGCCTCAGCCTTGGTTGCTCCTATCTGGGGCAGCTTAGCAGATCGCTATGGTCGCAAGCCCATGATGATCCGTGCTAGCTTGGTCATGGCTTTTACTATGGGGGGCTTGGCCTTTGTTCCCAATGTGTTCTGGCTCTTAATGTTTAGACTTTTAAATGGTATGTTTGCGGGTTATGTTCCTAATTCGACCGCCCTGATTGCCAGTCAAGCTCCCAAGGATAAGTTAGGAACAGCTTTGGGAACCTTGGCAACGGGTGTAACAGCCGGAACTTTAATTGGTCCTTTATTGGGAGGTTATTTTGCAGACTGGCTGGGCATTAGGAACCTTTTTTTGCTGGTCGGTGGTCTGCTCTTAATACTTAATCTATTGACTATTTTTCTTATCAGAGAAAACTTTATACCTGTTAAGAAAGCACATGAACTAGCTACTAAAGAGCTATTTAAACAAATTAAAGACCGTCAGGTGATGCTAGGTCTTTTTGTAACGAGCATGATTATTCAAATATCGGCCCAATCGATCGCTCCTATTTTAACCCTTTACATCCGACACCTAGGGCAGACAGAAAATCTGATGTTTGTGTCGGGACTAATTGTCTCCAGTATGGGCTTCTCCAGCATGCTATCTAGTTCCTTTCTAGGGAAAGTCGGTGATAAAATCGGTAATCACCGTTTGCTCCTTTTGGCTCTCTTTTACAGTTTTTGTATGTATCTGTCTTTCGCCCATGCCAAGACTCCCTTACAGCTGGGTCTGCTCCGTTTTTTATATGGCTTTGGAACAGGTGCTCTGATGCCCAGTGTTAATTCTTTGCTGACTAAAATTACTCCCAAGGAAGGCATCTCTCGGATTTTCAGTTACAATCAGATGTTTACCAATATCGGTCAGGTTATCGGTCCCTTTGTCGGTTCCAGTGTAGCTGCTGGACTTGGTTATCAGTGGGTCTTTTACGTGACCAGTCTGATTGTCTTTGTCAATTTCTCTTGGAGTTTTATCAACTTTAGACATTATTTGAAAGTTAAGGAAATCTAGTGCGCGTAAAAATCAATTTAAAATGCAGCTCCTGCGGCAGCCAAAATTATCTGACTAGTAAAAATAAGACCAGTCATCCTGATAAAATTCAGGTACCTAAATATTGCCCCAAGGAACGAAAAGTAACCCTCCATCTTGAATCTTAAGGGCATTTATGATAAACTACTTAGGACAATAGTGGAGGAATGAACATGTATAACATCTTACTGACAGCCTTGCTAGTGATGTCTGTGGTTTTGATTATCGCTATATTTATGCAACCGCAGAAAAATCCAAGCAGCAACGTATTTGATAACAGTGGTTCGGAGGCCTTATTTGAACGAACCAAAGCACGTGGCTTTGAGGCTTTCATGGAACGCTTTACGGGTATTTTAACTTTCTTGTGGTTGTTGGATGCCCTTGTGCTTGCGATTTTATCAAGTAAGTAATGACGAAAGTGAGCGAGACATGGTCTGGCTCCTTTTTTATAGGAGTCCTTCACAAATAGAACCATAAAAAGAAAGAGTAGTAATGGAAGAAAAAATTATTAATTACCTGCGAGAAAGGGGCAAGTCTAGCGTCAATGACTTAGCCGCTGACTTAGATATGTCGGGGGCTGAGAAGTTTCCTAAACTCATAAAAACCATCTCCAAACTGGAGAGTAATAGAAAGCTGCGCTTTAACCAAGATGGTTTTATCTCCTTGCGCAAGGATACGACGAGCCAGCAAAAACATGAAATTACCGTTCAAGGTATTTTTCGTGCCAATAAGAATGGTTTTGGCTTTCTGCATGTTAGTGACGAGGAAGAGGACATGTTCATCGGCCGCAATGATGTTGGTCATGCAATCGATGGGGATACCGTCGAGGTTGTCATAAAAAAACCAGCCGATCGTCTTAAAGGTACTGCTGCTGAAGCTCGTGTTGTCGATATTGTCGAACGCTCCCTCAAAACCGTAGTAGGAACCTTTATCCTTGATGATGAACGTCCCAAATATGCTGGTTATATCAGATCAAAAAACCAAAAGATTACCCAAAAAATCTATATTAAAAAGGAACCACTAGCGCTTGACGGTACAGAGATTGTCAAGGTTGATATTGATAAATATCCTACCCGTCACCACGATTATTTTGTCGCTCATGTCCGCGATATTGTTGGTCATAAGGGGGATGTCGGTATCGATGTGCTTGAGGTCTTGGAGTCTATGGATATCGTCTCTGACTTTCCAGAGGATGTCATGGCTGAAGCTGGAGCTATCCCTGAAGCCCCATCGGAAAGCGATATGGCAGGACGTTTGGATCTGCGTGACGAAATCACCTTTACTATTGATGGTAAGGATGCTAAGGACTTGGATGATGCTGTCCATATCAAAAAGCTGGATAATGGTAACTTTGAGTTGGGGGTGCATATCGCTGATGTCTCCTACTATGTGATAGAAGGATCTGCTCTTGATCGCGAGGCAATTGCCCGAGGAACCTCTGTCTATGTAACGGACCGCGTGGTACCAATGTTGCCGGAGCGCCTGTCTAACGGTATTTGCTCCCTCAACCCCAATCTTGACCGGTTGACTCAGTCGGCTATTATGGAAATAACGCCGCAGGGGCGTGTAGTTGATCATACTATCACCCAGACAGTGATTAAGACAACTTTCCGAATGACTTATAGCGATGTTAATGAGATGTTAGCGGGCAATCAAGAGGTTATAGACCAGTTCAAGCCGATTATGGAATCAGTCAGCCATATGGCTGAGCTACATAAGATTTTAGAAGAGATGCGAGAACGTCGCGGAGCCCTTAATTTTGATACTGCTGAACCTCGTATTTTGGTCAGTGATAAAGGAAGGCCTCTTGATATTGTTGTCCGAGATCGCGGGATTGCAGAGCGTATGATTGAGTCCTTTATGCTGGCCGCCAATGAGTGCGTAGCTGAACATTTTGCCAAGCAGCAGCTGCCATTTATCTACCGGATTCATGAACAACCCAAGGCAGAGAAGTTGCAAAAATTCATGGATTATGCCTCTCTCTTTGGGGTACCAATCTACGGCACGGCTAATAGTCTCGGTCAGAAGGCTCTGCAGGAATTTATGACCAAAATTGAAGGCCAGCCAGGTCATGAGGTTATGGCTATGATGTTACTGCGTTCCATGCAGCAGGCTCGCTACTCTGAGCATAATCACGGACACTACGGACTTGCAGCAGAATACTATACCCATTTTACCAGTCCTATCCGTCGTTATCCTGACCTCTTGGTCCACCGTATGGTACGAGAATACGGGAACTTGACACAGGAAAAGAAAGAGCATTTTGAAGAAGTTATCCCAGACTTAGCGGCATCATCGTCTGCCTTGGAGCGTCGGGCTATTGAGGCTGAACGAACGGTTGAAGCTATGAAGAAGGCTGAATATATGGAAGAACATGTCGGCGAAGAATTCGACGCTCTCGTTGCCAGCGTGGTTAAGTTTGGGCTCTTTGTTGAGCTGCCTAATACTATTGAAGGGTTGGTACATATAACGACGCTGCCAGAGTTCTATAATTACCACGAACGCACCATGACCCTGCAAGGGGAACGTACTGGCAAGGTCTTTCGCGTTGGTCAGCCTATCCGTGTACGCTTGATCAGAGCCGATAAAGAGACAGGCGATATTGATTTTGAATATTTAGCCAGTGACTTTGATATTATTGAAAAAGTGGATCATGAGGCACGTAAGGCTCGTGAGGGGAAAAACCGTGAATTCCGCCGCAAACGTCGCGATGATAGTGGGAAGCGACGGCGCCGAGAAGGTGATAATAATCACCGAAGCGATGGTAAAACAGAGTCTCGAAAAGATAAGGGTTCCTATGATAACCGCCGTAAGTCCTCTAAAAAGCCAGATAAGCGAAAAAATCAGAACCGTCCTCATAACGATAATAAAGGGCGTGAGCGCGGTCGCCGCAAAAAAAGAAGATGATCGATAATGCTCTTTAGGAAGAGTTGCGTTCTCAAAAAGATATCTAGGAGGTTTGTGATTGCATGGTTAAAGATAACAATAAGCCCTTGGCTCAAAATAAAAAAGCCCGGCATGATTATACCATCGTTGATACCGTCGAAGCTGGTGTAGTTCTGACTGGAACCGAAATCAAATCTGTCCGGGCTTCTCGCATCCAGCTCAAAGATGGCTATGCTCAGATAAAAGATGGTCAGGCTTGGCTGGTTAATGTTCATATTGCTCCCTTTGAACAAGGCAATATCTGGAATCAGGATCCTGAGCGCACTCGTAAGCTCCTCCTTAAAAAACGTGAGATTAGCCGCTTGGCAAATGAGCTTAAAGGAACTGGTATGACGCTGATTCCACTCAAGGTCTATATCAAGCGGGGTTTTGCTAAGGTACTCATCGGTCTAGCCAAAGGGAAGCACGATTACGATAAACGTGAGTCCATTAAACGTCGGGACCAAGAACGGGATATTAAGCGCCAGATGAAAAATTTTAATAGCCGGTAGAAAAATTATTAACTTTGAGGTACTAATTTGGTAGATAAATTTTTTTCGGAGCTATATGAGATATGTGTAAGAAAGCTGATTGATAACGATTGGCTTGATAGAGCTGTTATATTTTTAGTCATATTATGTTTTAGATTTAATCCTAAATTACTGGGAAACTTCCAATTAAAACACGTATTGGCAGGAAATTATTATCTAACTCCGATTGGTAACTTAATAGAATTTATAAATAAGTATTATATTAATTTAGCTTTCTATTTAGTACTACCTTATATAGCATCTCTAAGTGTTTATAGCGTATTAGTATGTGTTTATGGATTGCTAGAGAAGATCTCATTAAAAAGAAATAGATCATTAAGATTAAATGACTATCTCGATTTTATGTTTGATTCGAAGTTACTTAGAAGGCTTACTATTGGGAGTTTGCGGTTATTATTTTATTCTGTGAAATATTTATGGGCAAAATGGTTTCCATTATTTTTATGTGTAATGCTGCTTTACTATGATAATGATTTTTGGACGAATATAACAGCTAGCCATATTAATTCTCTTGATCCTATGTTTGCTGGTAATTCTTTTGGGATTTTTGTTTATAGATCATTGTGGTATAGTGATAAACTAACTTTTAATGTAGTTTTCGATATTGAATTACTTTCGCATACGATGTATTTAGGATATAGACTTTTTAATTTACCACCTTGGTTTTCAGACGTATTTTCAGGAAGTATAAAATACATTGAAAGGAAAATTTCCCCAGAAGAACCTAAGAAATAACTTTTGTATTTTAAGACAGTATAAATAATAATAGACCTCCTATCCACATTAGAACAGGAGGTCTATTATTTTTATAACAAGACATTTTGCAATATTATACTTAAGTTATCGCATTTCCTGATGAATGAGGTTCAGCAAGATTTCGACAAAGATAGAAGAAATAGATTGGGGGTCAATGATAGATTGCCTGTTAATGGAGCTGCCGGGCAAGACAATAGTATGTCTGAAATACTTATCAATCTGAGAACCTTTATTGATGGTAACAAGGTAAGAGTTTTGAGGCATGTTATGCTGCAATGCAGCTAGAGAAGCCCTGTAGTTGCCCATATCTCCTGACAGTGAGAACATGATCAGAGTATCCTCTTCGCGTATAATATTGGTCAGATGGGCTCCGCTGTTTAAATCACCAGCAAAATAACTGGGGATCCTCAAATCTTGAAGCCCCATGTGTAAAAATCTAGCGGGCAGGGATGAGTAGTAGATACCGAAAATATGAACCCTTTGACCGTTTAAAATGGCCTGAATAAGCTGGGTAATATTATTTCGATCAACATTTTTAAATTGTCTAGCCAAACTAATATAATTATCGGTCATATCATCCAGAGGATCAAGGGATTCCTTGCGGTAATGGTGGTGGAGATAATCTATAGCATCATAACGAAAGTCTTTGAATCCTCTGTAGCCCAGTGTTTGGCAAAATCGTTGTACCGCTGCAGTAGAAGTATGTGAAAGAGCAGCAATTTTAGTAATAGTATACGTTTCCAGAGTATCAATATGATTCATAATATAGTGATAAACCTTTTGTTCAGTCTTGGAAAAATCTGAGCTATGCTGTTCGATTTGTTCTAAAAAATTCATGTTAATAAAGACTCCTGTAGCTTTCATTTTACTGAGTTTCAAAGCAATTGTCAAAAGTCTTGACTTTAATTTAAACAAGATTGACAACGCTTTCAAAAAAAGATAAAATCAACTTGTTAAAAATAATTTCATTTTGCGATAAAATTATCAAAAATTAGAGGGAGGCTCTTATGGACTATCAACAGTTAGCAGACAACATTGTAAAAAATGTTGGGGATGTAGATAATATAACCGTCTTATCTCACTGTATGACGCGATTGCGTTTCAATTTAAAGGACGTCTCTAAGGTCAATAAGGGAGCTTTAGAGCAATTAGAAGGGGTTATCGGTACGGTTTACGCTGGTGGTCAGTATATGGTGATCTTAGGGCAGCACCTAGTTCCAGTCTACGACGCTATCATGAAAACCTATGATATTAAATCTGGCGGTGTCGTTGATGAGAATTTGGATGGGGACTTAGGAAATAAAGAAGGCTGGACTTGGAAGAATGCACCAAATAAGATTATCGGCTTTATATCCAGTTCTGTCACCCCGATGATTCCTGCCTTAATCGCAGGTGGTATGTTGAAAGTTGCCTTGATTTTGATAACGACCTTTATCAGTAAAGACTTTGAAACCTCTTCAACGTATTTGCTGCTGTCAGCCATCGGGGATGCTCCCTTTTACTTTATGCCTATTTTTGTAGCCTACGGTGCAGCTACAAAACTGGGTGGGACACCTATTTATGCTATGGTGTCGGCGGCAGCTTTATTACATACGAATTTTACGACTTTGGTGACAGCAGGAAAGCCAATTGATCTCTTTGGAATCGATGTTCGCTTGCTGTCATATGGCACATCCATGCTGCCGGCCCTGCTGATTGCAATTGTTGCCTATTACGCTGAAAAATATTTAAATAAGATTATCCCTAATATTTTTAAAGCTATCTTTGTTGGTATGGGGACAATTTTCATAGCAGGCAGTCTCGGCTATCTTGTCCTAGGGCCTCTTGGCAACATTGTCGGACAAGGTATTGCAGCAGTCTTCATGTTTCTAGACAGTACCGTAGGTCCTCTAGCTGTAGGACTTCTTGCAGCAGTTTTACCTTGGATGGTTATGGCAGGGATGCATACAGCCATCACACCGTTCATGCCCCAATTGCTTTCTAATCCGGGCTACGATGCTATGCTTCGCCCAGCCTTCCTTATGCATAATATGGCGGAAGGCGGTGCTGTCCTTGGTGTTATCGGACGAACTAAAGACAAGGTAAAACGCAGTGAGTTTATTTCAATAGCAATTGGCTGTATTGTCGCCGGTGTGACAGAACCAGCTATTTACGGTGTGAACCTCAAATATAAAAGGCCCATGTACGGCGTTATGGCTGGTGGTTTTGCCGGTGGTTTTGTTGCCAGTCTTTTAGGGGCTCGTGCTTTTGAAATGGGTTATTCCAATGTCCTAGCTTTGCCAATCTTTGCCAATACTGCTATGGCAGCCTTTATTGGAATTATAACAGCCATTGCTGTTGCCGCCCTTGTGACCTTTTTTATGGGAGTTGACGTTGAAGAAAAAAGCAGCAGTCAGACTATTACAGAACCTGTACAAAAAGTGATCCCAGACGATGCTGTAGTAGCAATAGCCGATGCCGAATTGCTCCCTCTTGAAAAGGTTAACGATGAGGTCTTTGCGCAAAAAATGATGGGGGACGGTCTTGCCTTTCAACTTGAGAGTGACTTTATCACTTCTCCAGTCAATGGTGAACTAACTACAGTATTTCCGACCGGACATGCCTTCGGGGTAAGACGACCCGATGGTGTAGAAATTTTAGTCCACATTGGTATCAATACGGTTGAATTAAAAGGGCAGGGCTTCGATGTTTTAACCCAAGCTGGAGAAACCGTCCGTGCTGGCCAGCCGGTGGTTAAAATTGACCGTGAAGCGATTGCTCAAGAGGGGTATGATACAACAACGATGTTGGTTATCGCTAATGCAAATGGTAAGGAGATCACCCTCAAAACCCAAGGTAAGGTTAAACAAGGAGAACGGTTGAGTTGAACTCGGGCTGCGGCTTGTGCAAAAAAGATAGTTTCTTCCTAGACGCCAGCGTCTTCGTCGAACCTCCTATTTTTGCTTGATCCGCGGACGCCCTTAGCGACACGACGTTTGGTTAGTCGATTTTACTAACCAAACGAAGTTAGTGGGAGAGGTAGCCAATTCACTCTAGTGATTGGCGTTTGGTATCAAGTGCGAAGCGCTTAGATAACAATCCTCTGCCGTATCTTATCAATTGAACGCGCCTACGACTCTGTGAAATTAGACTCGCTTTCCTAGAATCTTAAGTGATTCTTCGTCAAGCTCCCTAAATTTCTTTGAGTCGCTTAACGGCTTAGTATCTTATATATAAGGAGGAAGCTATGTCTTATCAATTACCTCAAGGTTTCTTATGGGGAGGTGCTACCGCTGATTTTCAGTATGAAGGCGGTTTTGGTGAAGGAGGACGAGGGCTTCTCTCTCATGATTTTGAAACGGATGGTTCTTTGGAGTCACCCCGTCACCATACCATGAGCATGCCTGATGGTTCTATTATTGCACCACGTTCATCTTTCTTTTACGCCGATCCTGTTCCCAAAGAAGCGGAGCCTATTTTTCTAGATGATGAATATTATCCAAGTCACAAGGCTGTTGATTTCTACCATCATTATAAAGAAGATATTAAATTGATGGCAGGAATGGGCTTTAATGTTTTTCGCTTTTCAATTTGTTGGAGCCGTATTTATCCGACGGGAGAAGAAGCAGAGCCAAATGAAGAAGGGCTTGCCTTTTATAATGATGTTATTAATGAGATGGCAAAATATGGTATGGAACCCCTAATTACAATCTGTCATGATGAAATGCCGATGAACCTAGCACTGAAATACGATGGCTGGTCCTCTCGCTATGTTATTGATGCCTATCTTAAATACTGTAAAACTTTATTTGAACATTATGGCGCTCGCTGTCGCTACTGGCTGACCTTTAATGAAATTAATGCAGTCCGAGGCTTTGGTCCTTGCGGTACCAGAAATTCAACTGGACAGGATCGCTATCAAGCGGCCCATCATATGTTTGTAGCCAGTGCTAAAGCTGTTAAATTGGGGCACGATTTGATGCCAGACAGTCAGTTTGGGGCTATGTATGCCATGAGTGAACTTTATCCTGCCACTTGTAAACCCGAAGATGTCTTTCACCGTCTGCAAGAGCGCCGCGAAAATTGGTATTTTATCGATATTATGGGGCGCGGCTATTATCCGCGATACAGCAAATCTCTTTGGGAGCGTCACGGAGTTGATGAGCTCCAAATTGAAGACGGTGATGATGTGATTTTGCGTGACGGTCAGTTGGACTTTATCTCTTTTAGTTATTACCGTTCGAACACGACTCAGGCAGGTGATAATTGGTTCAATGTAGGCGGATCTAGCAATCCCTATCTTAAAGAAACACCTTGGGGCTGGGCTGTTGACCCCTTAGGGCTTCGTCATGTCATGAATGAGATTTTTGACCGCATTCAAAAACCGCTCTTCATTGTAGAAAATGGTATGGGAGCTATCGATCAGGCTGATGAAGACGGTTATGTTGAGGATGACTACCGTATCGACTATCTGCGTGATCATCTGCAAAATATGGTGGATGCGATTAATAGTGATGGTGTCGACTGCCTTGGCTATACTATGTGGGCACCGATCGACCTCGTTTCCTTATCCACTGGTGAAATGAAGAAACGTTACGGCTTTGTCTATGTGGATATGGATGACAAAGGTCGCGGTAGCCTCAAACGCACTCCTAAAAAGTCTTACCAATGGATAAAAGAAATCATTGCCTCGAATGGTGGCAAGTTAGCTGAAATCTAAGAAACTACCAGTCGGCTTACTGGATGCTTTCTCTTTGGTTGTTGGTTGCAATGAGGAAATTGTTTCAGTTTAGAAACTCCTGACACACAGTAGGAGGGCAAAAAATGGCCATAAAGCATAAAAAAACCTCAAGATGGATAGTCTTCTTCCTCGGCCTAGTAATTGTTTTAGGTATGCTGTTTCTAATTTGGCACCCCAAAAGTACAAGCGACGAACCTCAAATTTATGGTGTGACCATTGATGACACTTGGGACGGTGAGGTTTCTACCAAAGAAATTGTTAAGGCTCTGAAAGCCATGCCCGTGCGGCCGACTGTCCGAATTGTGATGTCCAAAGAAAAAGATCCCAAGGATTATGTTCCCCTCTTCAAAAAGATCGCACCAGTGGCTGATATCATGGCTCAGCCTGTTGACTCCTATGATATGAAGGCTTATCCTGATGTCGCTTCTTACCGCCAGCGCTTTCAAGAATCGCTGGACTATCTCGCCGACTACACAACGATTTGGGAAGTGGGTAATGAAGTTAATGGAACGGATTGGATTAAACAGCCCCCAAAGCTTATTATGAACAAGGTTGAGGCTGCTTATGAAATCGTTAAAGAGACCGACCGGCAAACAGCGGTAACTTTCTACTATGAGAATCCTAAAGACCGTGATATGATGGCTTGGATCAATCATCATGTCCCTCAAAAATTAAAACAAGGGCTGGACTTTAGTTTTATTTCTTATTATGAAGATGATAACAAGGGCTATCAGCCAGACTGGAAGTCTGTCTTCCAAGTGTTTCAAGACAAGTTTCCACAATCTAAAGTAGGTATGGGGGAATGCGGCAATACAGCCGATTCAGCCACAACAGCCAGCAAAATAGCTATGATGCGCCATTATTACCGCCAGCCAGCTTATACTGAGCACTATGTCGGAGGCTATTTTTGGTGGAACTGGGTTCAGGACTGTGTTCCTTATGAGAACAACCGAGTTTCTCAAGAACTTAATCGTATTTTAAAGCAACAAAAAGGATCATAGAGCAGTTTTTGCGAATCTCAAGGAATAAGGCAGTCTTTGATTTTGTTGGAATGGTGGTGACTAAGAGTCAAACTTAAATAATCATTGCCAAGGGAGGGCCTGCCCCTCCACAGTAGAATGATGGTAGCTCATAAAATTTTTCAGCTAAAATGGTTTATCAAGTCTATTTTACTGGAAATTTTATGAGTTTTTTATTGCACTTATATGGTAAATTTTAGACAGAAAAATCCCCCATAGCTGGAAATTTTAGCATCCAGCTGTGGAGGATATTTATCCTAGTTTTAAACACTTACTTGCTATTAAACTTTTGTAAATCGATGACTTCTATTTTATAGCCATCTGGATCAGTAACAAAGTAGTACATATTAGGTTTACCAGGCAGCCCTTTGATATCGGTCACAGTATAGCCAGCCTTTTTATGAGCTTGATGGGTAGCATCTAAATCCTCGACACCAACAGCAATATGACCGTAGCCATCACCAAGGTCATAGTCACCATGACCGTAGTTGTAGGTGAGCTCTAACTCATAGTCTGGATCATCATCCAAAGCCATATAAACAAGCGTAAATTCATACTCAGGGAAATCATTGCGACGGACTTCCCTAAATCCTAGAGCTTCTTGATAAAAAGCAAGCGAGGTCTCCAAATCTTTGACGCGAACGCAGGTATGCATAAATTTCATAAGTCATAACACCAAGAACAGATCAAACTTACAGCAGCTGGTAAGGTTGTAGCTGTCCATTTATTTCCTTTCTGTGATAATTAATTATAAATATTAGTCCAGCCAAGTAATGACCTCTTGACGAGGCTTACGTGAACGCGGATGCTTGGGATCTTTGAGGCGGTAGCCAAAGGAAACCATGCTGGCAATCCCTTCTTTGCTAGGGTCAATAATGTCTTCTTGCGCTAGAATAGTATTGACTTCATCGTAGTTAAATCCCTCGATGGGACAGGAATCAATTCCCATTAGTGATGCAGCAGTCATCATATTTCCCAAGGCAATATAGGTTTGTTTGGCTGTCCAATCAAAGAGAGCACGCGGATTGTCAGCTATCTTCATATCTTGCTCTTGGAAAGAGCGGTAGCGTTCCAACCTTGACTCCAAGTCTGTTTTTTCAGTAAACCCACGGCGGATAAGACTTTGCTTCATGGTTTGACTATCATAGCGAGCATTTTTTTCAGCTAGGAGCAAAACAAAATGACTGGCGGTATCAAGCTGGGGAGCTGCTCCCCAAGCGACTTCCTTGAGTTTAGGAGCTAGATCAGCAATATGGGTTCTATCTAAGACAACAAAACGCCATCCTTCCAAGCCAACAGAAGAAGGGCTAAGCCAAGCTGTATCAAGAATAGTTTCCATATCTTCATGGGAAATTTCGTCTTCATTATAGACGCGAACAGCGACACGGTGGTCAAAGGCCTGACGAATTTGCTCCTTGATATTTTCTTTTGTCATATTGACCTCCATCTTTATAAAGATATTCAGCCTGTCAAAGGCAAACTAAAGTAGAAAACCGGCGGATAAACGTCACAGCAGGTGTCACTGAGAACTGCAAAGAAATCAAATCTTGGCATTCGGTTGAAAATTCTGATTTCCAAAACACTTATTATTCCAGAAATAATCCTATTTTGTTAAAAACAAAAGCTCAAACAGATAGCTCTTCTGTCCTGACGCGTTTCAGCCGAGTTCAATTTAGCATCTTCATCATATCATTTTCTTAAAATCTGCGCTAATATTTAAGAATAATATGGTAAGATAAAAATAGTAAGCCTTACTTTTTCTGGTAATACTGGCAGCAGACACAGGAAATAAAACCATTTGGATTCTCAGCTAGAGTAGTTGCTGTCCCAATGTCGTACTTACCAGTACAAGATAGATTCGAGATCGTAAGGAAAAGACCTGTGCTTCTTAAACAACAGGTTAGATTGGTGAAAGAGAGGATCATATGCAAAATCAGCGGAAAGAATTTGGTTACTTATCCAGTTCCATTTTAATTTCTGTTTTTCGAGGCCTGCTAGTCGGCCTTTTTTCCGGCTTTATGGTCAGCGCTTTTCGGTATCTTATTGGCCTTTTGTTTGGTCAGTTTCAAAGGGCTTATCGTTTGTCGCATCAGCTGCCTTGGATTTTAATAGTTATACTGTCTATTTATCTCATCTATAGCTATATCATTGGCCGCCTTATAGTCACTGAACCAGATATTAAAGGGTCGGGAATTCCGCAAGTTGAAGCCGAGCTTAAAGGCTTGATGAGTCAACGATGGTGGTCAGTTCTTTGGAAGAAGTTTTTGGCAGGAGTACTGGGGATTTCCAGCGGTTTAATGCTGGGGCGCGAAGGCCCAAGCATTCAGGTGGGAGCTGTCAGCGGTAAGGGGATTGCTCGCTACCTTAACCTTAGTAAGCTGGAGGAACGTACCCTGATCGCTAGCGGTGCCGCAGCGGGAGTCTCAGCTGCTTTTAATGCGCCGATTGCGGGACTCCTATTCGTAGTGGAAGAAGTTTACCACCACTTTTCTAGTCGGGTGTGGATCACCGCTCTTTCAGCCAGTCTAACAGCCAATTTAATCTCCCTGCGAGTCTTTGGTCAAACACCGGTGCTGGCCATGCCTAGTCAACTTCCTTTACCCCGTTTATCCTCTTATGGACTCTTTATCCTGTTAGGATTCTTCCTAGGATTTCTGTCCTATCATTATGAAAAAGTCATTTTGAAAATGGCTGACTACTATGCTGCTTTAGGAAAATGGTTGCACCTTAAGTCCCACTATTACAGCCTTGTCGCCTTCGTTCTGACTCTGCCTCTGGGGTATTTTGCCCCTTGGCTGCTAGGCGGGGGAAATGCCTTGGTTCGTTCCCTTTCAACCATGCAGGCACCAATTCTTCTCTTTCTTGTCCTCTTTGTTCTGCGCTTTTTCTACAGCATGATGAGTTATGGCTCTGGCTTGCCGGGCGGAATCTTTTTGCCCATTTTAACCCTGGGAGCCTGTCTAGGAGCCTTCTTTGGCCGTATTTTTCTTGAATTGGGCTGGATCACCTCCGGTGAATTCCCTCTTATCATTATTCTAGGAATGAGTGCCTATTTTGGTGCTATATCCAAGGCTCCTTTGACAGCCATGATTTTGGTCTGTGAGATGGTTGGGGATCTGCGCCATCTGATGGCTTTGGGGACAGTGACCTTAGTAGCCTATATTGTTATGGATATGCTGGGTGGGGCCCCGGTCTATGAAGCCATGCTGGAAAAACTTTTTGAAGGGAAGCAGCCTGACGCTGACGATAGTCCTCTGACATGGATAGAGCTGCCGGTTTCGTCGAAGATAGCCGGCAAAGCGGTTTATCAACTGGAGCTGCCTAAGGATGTTCTGATCACCAGTCAACGTGAAAATGGCAAGAGCCATATTGTTTCGGGAAGTACCAAACTTATTTTGGGCAACGCGATTAACATTGTTCTACCCGAAGACAAGATTGATCAAATCAGGCACCTCTTGCTGGACTAGGAAAAAATTACAGAGATGATGTTCTAAGCGAGTCTTGAGGGGAATTAAAAAAGAGTGGGGCAGGCGTAGTAATATCTTCTCTATCACTGTGCCTGTCCCAAACTCTTTATAAATCAAAATATTGCAGTTTTTTAGGTGTTTGAGTAAAGGGTTGGAAGCCATCCTTGCCCACACTGCCGCAATCTTCAATACGGACACCGACTCGACCTGGGATGTAAATACCTGGTTCAACCGAGAAGCACATGCCTTCTTGGAGAACTAAGTCGCTTCCTGCCATAATAGATGGGTATTCGTGCACCTCTATTCCGAGGCCATGTCCGAGACGATGGTTAAAATAATCACCGTAACCGGCTTTTTCAATCACCCTGCGAGCGGCAGCGTCTACTTCGCCAGCGGTGACACCCGGCTTGATCACCTCTTGAGCAGTCAGTTGAGCTTCTAGACAGATCTTATAAATATCTTCCTTGAATTGATCGGGGCGGCCGATAGCCACCGTCCGCGAGATATCAGAGGTATATCCTTCACAAACGACTCCTAAGTCAAAGAGTAGGAGTGCATCATTTTGAATACGGTTAGTACCAGAGATACCATGAGGGTTGGCGGCATTATTTCCGGTTAGGACAAGAGTATCAAAACTCACCTGACGGATGCCCTTTTTTTTGAGTTCATACTCGATTTGGGCTACCAAATCCATCTCGGTTCGACCAGCACGAATATTATCAAATCCAACCTTGACAGCATAGTCAGCGTAGACACCAGCCACCAGAAGTTTATTGAGCTCTTCTGGTGATTTGATCAGACGCATTTCCTGAATCAAGGGTGTGATATTGTCAAAACGTCCTAGAAAGACTGATTGTAGACCATTGAATTTAGTGACGTTAAGGTGATCAAATTCAATATAAATGATATTCGAATCAATTCTAGGCAGGCTGAGACGGATTTTCTGCCAAGGATTTTCAGCATCGTTATAACCTATTACCTCAAACTTAACAGTTTGACGAGCCCTAGCTACTTCTAATTCTGGTAGGAATAAAATAGGCTCCTGATCGCTGTAAATGAAGAGAAATAGCTGGCGTTCATGGGGATCACACTCAAACCCAGTGAGATACTTGACTGTAACAGGATCGGAAATAATAGCCAATCGGGACTGGTTCTGAACCAGATAGTTACGGATGTGAGTCAATTTTGACATGGCAAAACCTCTTTTCATGATAATAACTGTCTTTATTCTTTCAAAAAATCTACTAAAATGCAAGCCTTTCAAAAATTTTATCACAGGTGACAATTTCTCTGACGCTGAGTCAAAATTTTGTGTTAGAATAGAACTATATTAAAGCGTTTTCAAAAAATGAAAATGTTACACTTACTTTTCGAAAACAAAGAGGGAAAAGTAATCGGATATGGCCCAAAAGCCCAGAATTTAGATGGGGGTCGCCTTGTTGGTAAGCAAATGATGTTGACCTCCTAAAATTCCAGTCGCTTTTGACGCCCTTAGCGACACTTCGTTTGGTTAGTAAAATCGACTAACCAAACGAAGTTAGTGGGAAAGGTAGCCAATTCACTCTAGTAATTGGCATAGCAAACTACCATGGTAGTTTGTATAGTAGAGCAAGACCTAAGGTCTTAGCGATACTTTGTCAATTGCACACGGGTCTAATTTCCTCGGGAAAAAGAAGGAGCTTTTTGTGTGTCAAGCACACGGCGTCGCTCCCCTATTTTCCTATCGGAAATTTTCGCCAAGCGAATCAGCCCTTAGTATCTTAATAATCGAACATGGGCTGCGGCTTGTGCAAAAAAGATAGTTTCTTCCTAGACGCAAGCGTCTTCGTCGAACCTCCTATTTTTGCTTAATCCGCGGACGCCCTTTGTATCTTAATATAAGGAGGATGCCATATGTCAACACGCCAGAAATTTACCGATGCAGAAATGCGAGCGAATACGCCTTATTTCTCATCCTTGAAAACAATTATCGAGACAGCTTTTTACGAAAATCAGGTTAAGTCTGTTGAGAGTTTAGAAAAAGCTTATGAACTTGCTTCAAAAGCGGCAGGAACAGTCGTTTTAGACATGCCAGTAGCCCACACACGGGAGCTGGGGTTACCTTCTGATGCGCGTGTCTTGCTGACTAATTCTGGGGCTATTGTAGGCCGTACAGCTAGAGCCAGACGCATTTATGGCCGCGATTCCAAAGAGGATCAAACGCTGCAGCCTATTGTACGCGAGGCAGTTTGGCAGGCTCACAGGAAAGCCTTTTATCGTGCTGATGCTGTGGTAGGTCTGGATGAAGAATTTATGGTTCGTGCCCACCTTATGGTCCCAGAGGATGAGATTCCCAACCTTTATTCTTGGCTGCTCAACTTCCAAATATTAAATGAAGAATTTAATAAGCGTTTGGCCGCTTCTAAGATCTATGATGAGGATGATATTTTTATCTTTTTTGATCCTGAATGGACTCACCCGGATTATCCAGATGGCTTAGTCTACTTTGATGTCCAGCACAACTGTGCTATAATTCTGGGCTTGCGCTATTTTGGGGAGTTAAAGAAGTCGACTTTGACTCTAGCTTGGAGTACAGCTGCTAGAAATGGCTATGTAGCCTGCCATGGTGGTTTAAAAATTTTCAGAGAAAAAGAAACTGGTAGTTCCAACAATTTTGTCGCTTCCTTCTTTGGTCTGTCAGGTTCTGGTAAGTCTACGCTGACCCATGCTAAACATGATGATAAGTATGATATTGAAGTACTTCATGATGATGCTTTTGTTATCTCAACGGCAGATGGCTCTTCAATTGCCTTAGAACCTTCGTATTTTGATAAAACAAACGATTATCCGACAGGGCATAAGGAGCAGGATTACTTTGTAACTGTACAGAATTGCGGTGTGACTCTGGATCAAGAAGGGCATAAAAAACTCGTAACAGAAGATATTCGCAATGGTAATGGACGGACTGTGAAGTCTCGCTACTCAACTCCTAACCGTGTGGACCGTATTAGTGACCCCATCAAGGCTATCTTTTGGATCATGAAGGATGATAGTCTTCCGCCATTGGTGAAAATTGATGACCCTGTCCTAGCGACGACTATGGGTTGTACTTTGATGACGAAACGCTCCAGTGCTGAAAATACCAAGGGCAATCAGAAGGACTTGATTATTGAGCCGTTCGCTAATCCTTTCCGCGTTTATCCTCTAGCAGAGGATTTTCAAAAATTTAGAACACTCTTTGAATCTGGTGTTGACTGTTATATTATCAATACAGGGCAGTACATGGGCCAAGCCATTCCTAAAGAAGTTTCGCTAGATATTATTGAACATGTTGTTGAAGGTAAAGGTGACTTCAAATCCTTTGGTCCTTTATCTGGCCTATCTTACCTAGAGCTAGAAGGCTATCAGGTACCAGATTTTGGTGATGATTACAAGCAGCTAATTCGAGAAAGAATGCAGGTCAGAAGAGACTTTTTAAGTTCCTTCAATCAAGAAAATCCTGAAAATGCTCTGCCAGCTCAAGCTATTTCTCAAATGGAAGCAGTACTGAAAAGTCTTAACTAGTTTTTGCTTCAGTTGAAAAAGCTGTTATTATCGCTAACAAACCCAAGACAGTCCCCCCCTATTAGTTTGGTGGGGACTTTGTCATTTTCTGATAAAGAAGTCCCTCCTCTTCTGTCATGAGGCTATCCCGATGATTTTATATGTTTTTAAGATAATAGCGCTCAAGTTGATGTTTTTTTGAAAGGGCATACAAAAATTTCAAAAATTGAGTTATAATTATTGAAAGTGTTTACAATATGTGATAATATAAATCGTGAAAGCGTGATTTTCATATAGAAGGGAGAGCCCACATGAACACTGATGATACTATTACTATTTATGATGTAGCCCGTGAAGCTGGTGTGTCCATGGCAACAGTCAGCCGCGTTGTCAATGGCAATAAAAACGTTAAAGAAAAAACTCGTAAAAAGGTCTTAGAAGTTATTGATCGCTTAGATTATCGGCCAAATGCTGTAGCGCGCGGTTTAGCCAGTAAGAAGACGACAACCGTTGGTGTTGTTATTCCCAATATCGCTAACAGTTACTTTTCTATTTTGGCCAAGGGGATTGATGATATTGCCTCCATGTATAAGTACAATATTGTACTGGCCTCCAGTGATGAAGACGATGATAATGAAGTTAATGTCATCAATACCCTTTTTGCCAAACAAGTAGATGGAATCATTTTTATGGGGCATCGTCTGACTGACAAGGTACGTCTGGAATTTTCGCGTTCTCGTACGCCAGTTGTCTTAGCAGGGACAATTGATTTGGATAAGCAATTTCCGAGTGTTACGATTGATGACGAGGCAGCAGCGGAGGATGTGGTTGCTAATTTGGCCAAGCGGCACCAGAATATCGCTTTTGTATCTGGTCCCTTAATTGATGATATTAATGGTAAGGTTCGTTTGTCCGGCTATAAATCCGGTCTTCAGGCAGCAGGATTGAAATTCCAAGAAAGTCTTATTTTTGAAGCCAAATATAGATATGAAGATGGCTACGCTCTGGCAGAACGTGTCCTTAACTCAGGTGCGACAGCTGCTTACGTTGGTGAAGATGAATTGGCAGCTGGACTCTTAAATGGTCTGTTTGCAGCTGGTAAATCTATTCCCGATGACTTTGAAATTATTACTAGCAACGACTCTCCGATTGTGAAGTATACCCGCCCCAATCTCAGCTCCATCAGCCAGCCTATTTACGATTTAGGGGCTGTTAGTATGCGTATGTTAACAAAAATTATGAACAAGGAAGAGCTGGATGAGCACGATATCACTCTCAATCACAGTATTACTAAGCGGGACTCTAGTAAATAACTCTATCAGATTAAAAAGCCGCTCATAGTGAACGGTTTTTTTATATCCTGTATTTTTATTTGGAATCTGCTATAATGGTCACAGCTTATCGGCTTATATAGGGGAGAAAATGATGACAAATAACACCTTAATGCAGTATTTTGAATGGTATCTGCCAGCTGACGGCAAGCATTGGCAGCGGTTGACCGAGGAAGCCCAGCATTTAAAAGAAATTGGCATTAGCATGGTATGGCTGCCGCCTGCTTTTAAGGGAACCGGCTTTAATGATGTTGGCTATGGGGTATATGATCTTTATGATCTAGGTGAATTTGACCAGAAAGGAACGGTTGTCACCAAGTACGGCAGTAAGGATGATTACCTTAAAGCCATTGAGACCCTTGAAAATTTGGGAATTAAAACCATGGCAGATATCGTCTTGAACCATAAGGCTGGCGGCGACAAGCGAGAGCGCTTTGATGTGATTCAGGTCAATCCTGACAATCGTATGGAAGAAGTTTCGGATACCTTTGAAATTGAAGCTTGGACCGGTTTTGACTTCCCTGGACGTGGCAATACCTACAGTGACTTTAAATGGCACTGGTATCATTTCACTGGTGTGGACTACGATGCCCGCAGCGCTCAGCGCGGTATCTACAGAATTCAGGGAGTTAATAAAGGCTGGGCAGATAGCCATCAAGTCGATGATGAAAATGGTAATTACGACTACCTTATGTTTGATGATATTGATTTTGAACATCCAGAGGTAGTGGCTGAGCTGAAATCTTGGGTTCGGTGGTTTTTGGAAACCAGTCAGGTTTCAGGTTTCCGACTAGATGCCGTCAAGCATATTAAGGCTGATTTTATGACTGATTTCATTGCTGATATTCAAAGGAATGTTAAACCAGATCTCTATGTGTTTGCAGAGTACTGGAAAAACGACGCTCAGGCTAACCTAGACTATATTACTGAGACGAAGGGAACTTTTGATTTAGTTGATGTCGTTCTTCACATGAATCTTTTTGAGGCCAGCCAGCAAAGGGAAAATTATGATCTTAGCCATATTTTAGAAGGCAGCCTCATGCAGAATGCCCCAACCTTTGCGGTCACTTTTGTTGATAATCACGATTCCCAGCGTGGTCAGGCCTTAGAATCCTGTGTTGAGGAGTGGTTTAAACCTGCAGCCTATGCTCTTATCTTACTGCGCCAAGAGGGTCTGCCTTGCGTCTTCTATGGAGATTACTACGGCATCTCGGGTGATTTTGCCCAGCGATCCTTTGGAGATGAATTAGATACTCTGCTCTATGTCCGGTGCAATCATGTTTATGGTGAGCAAGTTGACTATTTTGATGATGCCAACTGTATCGGTTGGGTCAACCGCGGTGATGATCGGCATCCTGAAGGAGTAGCTGTCGTCATCAGCAATGGTCCAACCACCTCTAAACGCATGAATATGGGAAGCTACAATGCTGGTAAAAGCTTTGTTGATCTGATGGGCACCTACTGTGAACCTATTGAGCTTGATGAAGAAGGCTGGGCAGACTTCCCTGTTCAAGACCAGTCTTTATCCGTCTGGGTTAACCAAGAAACCTTTGTGTAAGCTAGTATTGGCCTGCCCTTCTTTCTATATTAACACCTCATAATCAGCCTTTGGGCTGATTTTTTTAGTGGATCATGAATTTTACCTCAAAATAGGCTATAATAGAGACTATGAAAGTATTACTGTATCTTGAAGGGGAGAACCTGATTGGGAAATCAGGTATCGGTCGGGCAATCAAGCACCAGCAGCAAGCGCTGGAGATAGCTAGGATTCCCTACACGACCGACCCTAAAGATGGGGACTATGATATTGTCCACATCAATACCTACGGACCAAAAAGTCTGGCCCTTTTAAATACCGCTAAAAAGCAGGGGAAGAAAGTCATTGTCCACGGCCACTCGACCATGGAGGACTTTAGGAACTCTTTTATTGGGTCAAATCTAGTAGCCCCTGTGTTCAAGACATATCTAAAGCGCATTTATCAGGCGGCAGATTACATTATCACACCGTCAGATTATTCAAAATCACTGATTGAAAATTATGGAGTTACAACCCCTATCAGTGCAGTTTCAAATGGGATTAATCTGGCCAACTATCAGCCTAACCCAGAAAAGGAAAAGGCCTTCCGGGACTATTTTCACATTGAGAAAGGACAGAAGGTCGTTATCTCAGCTGGTCTTTATTTTAAACGCAAAGGAATCTTTGATTTTGTCAAAGTGGCTCAAGACATGCCTGAGGTTCGCTTTATTTGGTTTGGCAAGATCAATGAGCTAGTGATACCAGCAGATATTCGTAAAGTTGTAGAAAAGGACCATCCCGATAATGTTCTCTTCCCTGGCTATTTCAAAGGAGATATTTTTGAAGGAGCCATGAGCGGAGCAGATGCCTTCTTTTTCCCATCTTATGAAGAAACAGAAGGCATCGTTGTCCTAGAGGCTCTGGCAAGCTACCAGTCAGTAGTGTTACGGGATATTCCCGTCTATCGAGGCTGGCTCACTGAAGAAGCGGCTGAGCTATGTCACAACAATGAAGAATTTGTTGACAGCCTCTACCGCACGATTAATGGTGATATTGATAAAACGGCAGCTGGCTACGAAGTTGCTAAAAGTCGTTCGATTGAAAATATTTCAAGAGAATTAGCTGCCGTTTATCAAAAGGTTATGGAGCTATAACATGAGAATAGGTTTATTTACTGATACATATTTTCCCCAAGTATCTGGTGTCGCCACTAGCACTCGCACCTTAAAAGAAGTCTTAGAGGCTATGGGGCATGAAGTTTACATTTTTACAGGGACAGATAAGGGGGTAAAACGTTATGAAGATCCCACGATTATCCGCCTACCTAGTGTCCCATTTGTGTCCTTTTCAGAGCGGCGGGTAGTCTACCGAGGCCTGATGACGACTTATAAAATTGCTAAGGAATATAATTTAGATATTATTCATACTCAAACGGAGTTCAGTCTTGGTCTTTTAGGAAAATGGGTTGGTTCTGCCCTGCATATTCCAGTTGTCCATACTTACCATACCCAGTATGAGGATTATGTTGACTATATTGCCAAGGGTAAGCTGATTCGTCCCAGCATGGTTAAATATATTATGCGCGGCTTTCTTAATGACCTAGATGGAGTTATTTGCCCCAGTCGTATTGTGCTTAACCTCTTGGATGGCTATGGTGTTAAAATCCCTAAACGCATCATTCCGACTGGAATCCCCTTGGAAAATTTTGTCTACGACAGTATCAGTAATGATGAGACGGCTGCTTTGCGGCAGGAGTTAGGCATTGCCAGCGATGAGACCATGTTGCTCAGCCTGTCACGAATCTCATCGGAAAAGAATATCCAAGCTGTTCTCGCTGCTCTGCCCCAAGTCTTGGCAGAAGATGAAAAAGTGAAGCTGGTTATTGTTGGTGATGGCCCTTATCTGGATGATTTAAAAAAGCAAACTGAAATCCTAAATATGACGGATGCTGTTATTTTTACTGGCATGATTCCTCATGAGCAGACGACTATTTACTACAAAGCAGCTGACTTTTTTATCAGTGCCTCGACTAGTGAAACCCAAGGCTTGACCTATATTGAAAGCTTGGCTATGGGAACACCGATTATCGCTCACGGCAATCCTTATCTGGATGATTTGATTACCAATCGGATGTTTGGCAGCTTGTTTTATCATGAGGTTGATCTGGCTGATACCATTTTGGATGCCATTGCTGTGACACCGGATTTAACGCCGGAACAGCTGAAGCGCAAGCGCTATGAAGTATCAGCCCAGCACTTTGGTAAGTCTGTCTATGAATTTTACCTAGATATGCTGATTTCCTACTCGACTCACCGTTCGAGCAAGTTCTCCCTAACGGTTGAGGGCAGTCCGACAGATCGCTCGATTCGTTTAGCTAAATCAGCTGTCCGCCTGCCTAAAAAAGCAGTACAGACCACCGTCAAGACATCGCGTAAGGCTGTCAAGGTCCCGAGCAAAATGGTCAAGTCAATCTGGGAATTTTTGAACTAGGTTTCTCATTAATATTTTGAGGTTCATAAAATGTATGACTTGTCTTGAAATAAAATCAATTCCTGCTATAATAAAGAGCGAAGATAAGTTTCTTGTGTTTGGTCTTCTAGCGAGCGCTTGGTTGGTGAGAAAGCGCAGACCTATCAAGGAATACTCCTTCCTAGATTTTATGCAAACATAAAAGGGTGGTTCCCTTATCGCCAAATATGAGGTTCATGGCTTTTTGTCATGAATAAATGAAGGTGGAACCACGTTGCGACGTCCTTTTAGGATGGCGCAATTTTTTATTTTAAATAAAGGAGAGCTATCATGCAGTTTCAGGAAATGATTAGGCGCAGTCGGGCAATTAGGCAAGCTTACCATTCGCTGGAAGTCAAATATCATCAGTCAGAGTGGACAATTGAGGAAGATCTTTTAGCTCTTAGCAATGATATTGGTAATCTCCAGCGTCTAGTGATGACGAAACAGGGACGTTACTACGATGAAACGCCCTATACTTTGGAACAAAAACTAGCTGAAAACCTTTGGTGGTTGATAGAACTTGCTCAGCGATTGGATGTGGATATCCAGACAGAGCTGGAAACTTTTCTTTCTGAGAAGGAAAAGCAGTTGAATATTCGTGACTGAAAACTTAGCGAATACAAACAGTTTTAAAACCTTAAAAAACGTAAGCAATAAAAAAATACTTTATAGAAAGGAACTGAGGGCTGGTTCGTATTTATGAAATTGAATACAGACTAGGGACTGTGCGAAAAAGGTAAGTCTTGCTTGTTTGAGTGTTAGTCATTCTTGCGTAAGACTACCTACTTTTGCTTCATCCTTTTAATGCCCTTTAGATTTTAAACATGATTAACATTACTTTCCCAGATGGCGCTGTACGCGAATACGAAACTGGCGTGACAACTGTTGAAATCGCTGAGTCAATCAGCAAATCCCTTGCTAAGAAGGCTCTGGCCGGAAAGTTCAACGGTCAGCTGATCGACACGACACGTGCAATCACAGAAGATGGTTCTATTGAAATCGTCACGCCTGACCATGAGGATGCCCTTGCTATCCTGCGTCACTCTGCTGCTCACCTCTTTGCCCAAGCAGCGCGCCGCCTTTTCCCAGATATTCATTTGGGTGTTGGTCCGGCTATTGAAGACGGTTTCTACTATGATACCGATAACGAAGCCGGCCAAATCTCAAACGAAGACCTGCCGCGTATCGAAGAGGAAATGAAGAAGATCGTCAAAGAAAATTTCCCATCCATTCGTGAGGAAGTGACCAAGGATGAGGCGCGTGAAATCTTTAAAAACGATCCTTACAAGCTTGAACTCATTGAGGAGCACTCAGAAGATGAAGGCGGCCTTACCATCTATCATCAGGGTGAGTATGTTGATCTCTGCCGCGGTCCACACGTACCATCAACTGGTCGCATTCAAGTCTTCCACCTGCTCAATGTAGCGGGTGCTTACTGGCGCGGAAACAGCGACAATGCTATGATGCAGCGGATTTACGGTACAGCTTGGTTTGACAAGAAAGATCTCAAAGCTTATCTCAAACGTCTAGAAGAAGCTAAAGAGCGTGACCACCGTAAACTTGGTAAAGAGCTCGATCTCTTTATGATTTCCCAAGAAGTCGGACAAGGTCTGCCTTTCTGGCTGCCAAATGGAGCGACTATCCGTCGTATCTTGGAGCGTTATATCACTGATAAAGAGTTGGCAGCTGGCTATCAGCATGTCTATACGCCACCAGTAGCGTCGGTTGACCTCTACAAGACTTCTGGACACTGGGATCACTACCGTGAGGATATGTTCCCAACCATGGATATGGGCGACGGGGAAGAATTTGTTTTACGGCCAATGAACTGCCCCCACCACATCCAAGTTTACAAAAATCATGTACGTTCCTACCGTGAATTGCCGATTCGTATTGCGGAGCTGGGTATGATGCACCGCTACGAAAAATCTGGTGCCCTCACGGGTCTGCAACGGGTGCGGGAAATGACCCTCAACGATGGTCATACCTTCGTTGCGCCGGAGCAAATCCAAGACGAATTCAAGAAGACCCTTCAGCTCATCATTGATGTCTACGAAGATTTCAATCTGACGGATTACCGTTTCCGCTTGTCCTACCGTGACCCTAAGGATACCCACAAATACTATGATAACGATGAGATGTGGGAAAATGCTCAAAGCATGCTCAAAGGTGCCATGGATGACATGGGCTTAGACTACTTCGAAGCAGAAGGAGAGGCTGCCTTTTACGGTCCTAAGCTTGATATCCAAGTGAAAACCGCTCTAGGCAATGAAGAAACCCTCTCAACCATTCAATTGGACTTCCTCCTGCCAGAGCGCTTCGATCTCAAATATACGGGTGCTGATGGCGAAGAGCACCGTCCGGTCATGATCCACCGCGGGGTTATCTCTACCATGGAGCGCTTTACAGCTATCCTGATTGAGACTTATAAGGGTGCCTTCCCAACTTGGCTGGCACCGCAACAAGTTACTGTTATCCCGATTTCCAATGAAGCCCATGCTGATTATGCTTGGGAAGTGGCAAAGACTTTGCGTGACCGCGGTATCCGTGTGGAAGTGGACGAGCGTAATGAAAAAATGCAGTATAAGATTCGCCAAAGCCAAACCCAAAAAGTCCCTTATCAATTAATCGTTGGGGACAAGGAGATGGCAGACAAGTCTGTTAACGTCCGCCGTTACGGCAGCAAGCAGACCCATACCGAAGCTCTGGATGAATTTGTTGAAAACATCTTAGCGGATATTGCTAGAAAATCGCGTCCAGAAGAATCTGCTGAATAAGTAAAGAAGGAGTCAGAGGGCTTCTTTTTTGCTATGATTTTTAACAAAAATTTCTAATTTTGCCAGCTGAACTTGCTTGAAAGTCGGATAGTAACCCTCTATAATAGGCGTATAAAGAGGTGATAAAAGTATGATTAGTGAAACAATTCTTCTATTGAGAAAAAAGTTAGGCTATTCTCAAGAAACATTAGCTGAAAAGGTAGGAGTATCCCGCCAAACCCTTAGTAAATGGGAACTGGGAGAGAGTTTACCAGATATTATCTCTTCAAGCCGTTTGGCAGAAATTTTTGACATTAGCTTAGATGAGCTGGTTAATGGTGATGATTCTTTTTTCGCCGGTAAACCTAAGGAAGGAAAGTATATCTTTGGAACGGTAACGGTTGGTGAAAAGGGACAAATTGTTATTCCTGTACGGGCTAGAAAAATCTTTGACATTAAAAAAGGCGATAGTCTTATGGTTTTAGGTGATATCAATCAAGGCTTGGCCTTGTTAAACAGCGATTTCTTTATTCAGGCTTTTGAAGAAATAGGGTTAATGAATGAAAAAATTAGCCAGTTTGAGCCTTAGTTTTGCAGCCTTGATATTCTTTTTGCATGTGATTGGCTGTTATGATTTTGTTTAGGCGGCCTATTGACAACTGGTCATGTTCAAAGAAGTTCGTGATAGTTTAAATGTTATAGATATTATTGCCAGTACTGTGCTAACTGAACACGAGCTAAAATCCTAGTAAAAAAGATAAACGTCCTTGTGTCTTAGTGACACAGCGCCCGTTTCCTATTTTTATACGGATTTTTAGACGCTCTTTGTATCTTAAATAAGGAGGATGAAAATGAAGGCTATTGTCACTAGACAGCTGACGAAAACATATTCTAATATAACTGCTGTAGATGATCTCGATTTAAGGGTTGAACAGGGTGAATTATTTGCCTTGCTTGGTGTAAATGGTGCGGGGAAAACAACAACGATTAAAATGCTGTCTTGTTTGGCAAAGCCCACCAGCGGGGATGCTTTCCTGCTTGGTGACAGCATTGGTTCAAACCCTCTTGCAGTCAAGGAAAAAATCAATATTTCTCCGCAGGAAACAGCAGTAGCCGCTAATTTATCGGTTCTTGAAAATTTGGAGCTCATTGCGGGACTATATGGTCAAAACCGTAAAATGGCAAAGGAGAATGCCTATGAGATAGCCAAAAAATTTGGTTTGGCAAATGAATTGACCAAAAAAGCCAAGCACTTATCAGGAGGAATGCAAAGGAGACTTTCTATTGCTCTGGCTCTCATTTCCAATCCGCAAATTTTATTTCTTGATGAACCAACTTTAGGGCTTGATGTACTGGCTCGCCGTCAATTATGGACATCGATTAAATCCCTAAAAGGAAAGGTAACCATTATCCTTACCACTCATTATATGGATGAGGTAGAAATGCTCTCTGATCGTGTGGGTATAATGGCAAAGGGAAAATTAAGAGCGGTTGGGACAATTCCAGAGTTGACAGCAAAAACCGGAACCACCAAGTTGGAGGACGCCTTTGTTATGCTTTCAGGAGGTGCACTATGAGAATGTTTTTGTTTGCAAAACGGAATACAAAAGAAATTTTGCGCGATCCCATCACTTTCTTTTTTGGTTTGGGATTTCCTATTATACTGTTAGTTTTGCTGTCTATTATCAACGATGCTATTCCATCTGAAGCAAGGAACACGATGTTTCAAATAGAAAACCTTGCACCGGGTCTAGCAATGTTCGGGAGCGTATTTATGGCACTATTTGCGGGAATGCTGCTATCAAAAGACCGCACATCATCTTTTTTAGTGCGGCTGTTTACCTCTCCTATGACGGCATTAGATTTTATTTTGGGCTATACTCTGCCCATGCTTGGGATGACAATTGCACAGGCAACAATCACCCTATTGGCAGCAGGAGCCTTTGGGCTTGAAATAACGATTAATATCCTGTTTGCGATTGTTATAACAGCCATGACTTCTTTGTTGTTTGTAGGAATAGGATTATTTTGCGGCAGCCTTATGAATGACAAGGCGGTTAGTGGTATTTGCGGAGCTTTGCTGACGAATGTTGCTGGGTGGTTATCTGGGGTATTTATTCCCATTGATTTAATAGGTGGTTCCTTCAAAAAAATAACAAATACTCTACCTTTTTATCATAGCGTAGAGATAATACGGTCCGCTTTAAACGGTCATTTTAATCATGTACTTCCTCATTTATCTAATGTAATGATTTATACAGTAGCCATTTTTGTATTTGCCATTATTGTTTTTCAGTCTAACATGAATGGTGATAAAATCTAAAACAATCAGAAGTAGAACTGAATTGCGCTGCATGTGAAATAAAGTCAAACTGCTAGTAATCCCTCTTATACAAGGTTTCATAGGATTTAGCCTACAGCAGCTGCCAGCAATGGTGGCCTCTGACTTGAGAGTTTGCCCATAAGTCATGTCTGATAGAATCGTGAGTTGCTAAGGAATACTTTACAAGTAAAAATTCTCCCAAGTAAGCTAGCAGGGAGTGAAATAATCCCTCTCTTATTTATAAGATAGTCGTCTCAAGTCTAACTTTGTATTCTCCTGTGAAAGCCAAAAAGCCCTTGTGTTACCAGTTTATCAGTAACACGAGGGCTTTTTATGATCTTCAATATTGTTCTCAAAAACGGACTAGTAGCCTAATCTTCATCTTCGATAAAGCGATAGCCAGCTACCTTAGTCAAAGCGAATACTACAAAGAAGGTAATCATGGCACTGACACAGACGTCAGATAAGAAGTGGGCTTGAACACGTACACGAGATACAGCCATGAGTGCACCGTAAGTCAGAGCAATCCATGTGGCAAGCTTTTGTCCCTCGATGTTATCGCGGCTGATAAAGAAGGGGAAAAACATAGCACTCATCCCAGCTAGGGTATGACCTGAAGGAAATGACCGGTGCCCGTTTTCACCATTAATTTGCCACCAGTTGGTAAAATGGGCTCCCTCGGTCTCTTGAAAAACTTCGTAGGGTCTAAAACGTCCCCACGTTTCTTTCATGCTATCGATGATACTTTCAGATAGGAAATGAAAGGCGATACCGATGAGAGCAATCTTGATCAGGTAGCTGATAGCCTTGGCGTCTTGCTTGATGAGCCATCTGAATTCGAGTAAGGTTCCGACTGCCCAGATAGGCAGGCTCAGGCCATATTTTAGGAGAGCCGAGTATTGAACAGCTCCACCAGTATCATTGTTGGCTGTAGCAATAGGGAGGTCTTGTTTGACGTTGGCTGCCGTACTGTATCCATAGTAAAGCCAATCATCAACCATATGGGAAATAGCCCAGAATGACAGGATGAGTCCAGCTGCCGTCAAAATTATTTTAAGGACATTGGACTGACTGTTACGGTAGCCTGCAAAAGCTAGAATATTAGCGGATAAAAAGAGAACCATAGGCTCTGGAAACATCCCAAAATTTTGGAAAAGTGTCCCAAATATGGAGTTTTGGCTACTTAGATGCTGGGATATTTCTTGGTCAAAGAAACTAGCGATAATCAATAAAAGAGCAGTACAGGTATAGACAATAGTCAATAAGCCTTTTTCCTGACGGTTAAGATTTAGCATAGAATACCTCTCAAAAATTTGATAGTCCTAATATAGCAGAAGACTATCAAATGCTAATCAAGCTTATGTAAAGAAAAAGCAAATTATCACCAGTCCTACTCTTTGAGTGTCAAACTGCTATGCCATTAACGCTGCCTTTTCCCTATTTCAGTGGTGCAAGCTGTTGCTTGTCTTATCTCCGGCCTTAAACTTGTAGACTGCTTGCAGCCCATCCCTTAGTTTGGTCTTTGATTTTTTGAGACTCACGTGATTTTACAAAAACTTTACAAAAATAAGGGAATAGATTTGATATTTGGTAAGTACAATTAGAATTGTTCAAGGAACAAATACACAAACGAGGAGACAGTCCATTATGAAGAAACGAACACGCCTTTTGCTTTTAGCAATAACAGGTCTAGCGGTTTTAAGCGTTCTGACTGCCTGCGGCGGTGGCGCTAAATCGTCATCAAATCAACCGATTAATATCATTACCCGAGAAGACGGTTCAGGGACACGCGGTGCCTTTATTGAATTATTTGGTGTCGAAGAGAAGAAGGATAATGGCGATAAGTCTGATCTGACGACCAATCAAGCGACAGTCACCAACTCAACTTCTGTCATGCTGACAACGGTAGCCGGTGATGAGACCGCCATTGGATATGCGTCGCTCGGATCTATTGACGATAGCGTAAAAGTTCTCGAAGTTGATGGTACAAAGGCCAGTGCTAAGGCGGTCAAGGACGGTAGTTATAAGATTTCACGTCCGTTTAATATTGTGACTAAGGACGATGTTAGCGCTCAGACTCAAGATTTTATCGATTATATTATGAGTGAAGATGGTCAAAAAGTTGTCGAAGAAAATGACTATATTTCCCAATCCAATACAGGTGCCTACAAATCCTCTGGAGCAAGCGGAAAAATTGTTATTGCTGGATCGAGTTCGGTGACGCCCGTTATGGAAAAACTCAAGGAAGCCTACCTCAAGGAAAATCCCGATGTGACCATTGAAGTGCAACAAAGTGATTCCTCAACTGGTGTGACAAGCGCGGTCGATGGGACTTGTGATATTGGCATGGCTTCTCGTGAGCTTGATAAGTCTGAAACTTCCAAGGGTGTTAAATCAAGAGCGATTGCTCTTGATGGTATTGCTGTCATTGTCAATAAAAAGAACAAGATTGATGGCCTAAGCAGCGACCAAGTCAAGGACATCTATACAGGCAAGACAACGACTTGGGATGCACTCGCTAAATAAGGAGCTCTAGATGGCACAGACAAAAGAAAAAGTTAGGCAAGCGGTATTCTTTCTTACCGCCTGTATTTCTGTTTTATCCGTCATTCTCATTTGTATTTTTCTATTTTCAAGTGGTCTCCCTGCTATTAGTAAAATAGGTTTTGGTCATTTTGTTTTTGGGAGGGTTTGGCAGCCAGCCAATAATCTCTACGGTATTTTTCCTATGATCGTCGGCTCTATCTATGTGACTGCTGGGGCTTTGCTAGTGGGCGTTCCAATCGGTATTCTGAGCGCGATTTATATGGCTAAATTCTGCCCAGATAAAGTCTATAAACCACTTAAAATGGCTATCAATCTTATGGCTGGAATCCCATCTGTTGTTTATGGTTTCTTTGGCTTGGTAGTCTTAGTGCCTTTTATTAGGCAGGAAACGCTTAGTCTGGGAACAGGAGTTTTGACCGCTTCGCTCCTATTAGGTCTTATGATTTTGCCAACCATTATCACGGTGTCAGAGACGGCTATTCGAGCTGTGCCGGATGCCTACTATGAAGGAGGTTTGGCGCTTGGGACCTCACATGAGCGCAGTATCTTCTTTATCGTGGTGCCAGCAGCTAAGCGCAGTATCTTAGCAGCCGTTATTTTAGGGTTAGGCCGCGCCATTGGTGAAACTATGGCCGTCATTATGGTAGCAGGGAATCAAGCGATTATTCCCACCTCTATCACCTCAGGTGTCAGAACCTTGACGACCAATATTGTCATGGAAATGGGCTATTCAACAGGCCTCCATAGACAGGCCCTGATTGGGACTGCTGTCGTCTTGTTTATCTTTGTTTTAATCATCAATGTTAGTTTTTCATTGATTCGTAAAGAGGAGGCCTAAGGATGAAAAGAAAACAACACAAGCAACTTTACGAGAAGTGGCAAGCATATAAGAATGACCCTGTGTCTTTGCTCCTTAGTTTCTTAGTTCACCTAGGAATTGCAGTAACCATTGTTGCTATTGTATTTATCGTGGGGTATATCTTAATCAAGGGGATTCCCAACATCACGCCGTCTCTTTTTGCGATGACCTACAATACGAAGAATGTCTCCTTGATGCCGGCCTTGATCAATACTTTATTTATGACAGTCCTTGCCCTTCTAATTGCCATACCTGTGGCTGTTGGGGCTTCTATCTATTTAACGGAGTATGCTAGGCGGGACAATCCTTTTGTAGCGGTCATCCGAATTGCCACAGAGACCCTAGCTGGAATTCCCTCCATCATCTACGGCTTGTTCGGTGCACTTTTCTTTGTGAAGTATGCGCATATGGGGCTTTCTCTACTTTCTGGGGCTATTACACTAGCTGTTATGGTCTTGCCGGTTGTTATGAGAACAACAGAAGAAGCCCTGCTGTCGGTGCCCGACAGTTACCGTGAGGGAAGTTTTGCGCTAGGAGTCAGTAAGCTACGTACAATTTTTCAAATCGTCTTGCCCAGTGCAACAGCTGGGATTTTCTCAGGGATTATCCTAGCGATCGGCCGTATCGTTGGTGAATCTGCTGCCCTTATTTTTACAGCAGGCACCGTAGCCGAAGTTGCAAAGAGCGTCTTCAGTTCATCCAGAACATTAGCCGTCCACATGTATGCCATCTCAGGTGAGGGACTTTATATCAAGCAGACTTATGCAACAGCAGTGATTTTGCTGGTCTTGGTAATTATCATCAATCTCTTATCTGAATGGGTTTCCAAAAAACTAGAAAGAAGTATCAATGGTGAATAAATTAGTAATCGATCAGTTAAATCTCTACTACGGAGACCATCATGCTCTTAAAGATATCAGGCTAACTATTGCGAAAGGTGAGATTACAGCCTTCATTGGTCCTTCAGGCTGCGGAAAATCAACCCTCCTAAAGAGTCTCAATCGCATGAATGATCTAGTCAAAAACTGTCATATCCAAGGATTAGTAACATTAGATGGTGAGGACATTTACAAAGATGTTGATACCAATATCCTTCGTAAAAAGGTTGGTATGGTCTTTCAAAAGCCCAATCCATTCCCAAAGAGTATCTATGATAACATCGCTTTTGGACCTCGTTCTCACGGTGTTCACAACAAGGCTAAATTGGATGAGATCGTTGAACATTCCCTTCGTCAAGCCGCTATCTGGGATGAAGTTAAGGACCGCCTTAATAAGTCCGCCTTAGGTCTTTCGGGTGGTCAGCAGCAGCGTCTTTGCATTGCTCGTGCTCTGGCTATTGAACCAGAAATCCTCCTTATGGATGAACCAACCAGTGCACTAGACCCAGTTTCTACAGCTAAGATTGAAGAATTGGCCTTAGAGTTAAAAAAAGACTACACCATCGTCATGGTAACCCACAATATGCAGCAAGCAGTGCGCGTGTCTGATAAGACGGCCTTCTTCCTATCAGGAGAATTGATTGAATACGATAGGACTAGTCAGCTTTTCTCAGTCCCTAAGGATAAACGGACCGAAGACTACATCACAGGGAGGTTTGGTTAATGCGTTCAAAATTCGATCATCAGCTTAACGATTTAAATAAGAATTTAATTGTTATGGGGGCTCTATGTGAAGAGGCCATCACGACGTCATTTGAGATTCTAAAAGAGGATGAATTCCATCTCTCAGAACAAGTTGCAGAGACAGCGCGCCGCATTGACCATCTAGAACGGGATATTGAGTCTCAGTGCCTGAAGCTCTTGCTGCGTCAACAGCCGGTAGCTAAGGACTTGCGCCGCATCTCTGTAGCCCTCAAAATGGTCTACGATATGAAACGTGTTGGTGCCCAGTCAGGTGAGATGGCTTCCATTATCGCTCAGAAGCATATTATCTCTGGTCAGGAGGTTGATCTTCTTCAAGAGATGACTAAGTGTGTCACCAAGATGGTAACCGAGAGTATCGATGCTTTTGTACATGAAGACAGGCAAAAAGCCCAGCAAGTTATCGTCATGGATGAGCAGGTTAATCAACAATTTGATACAATAAAAGAAAGACTGATTACCTATTTTTCTCAGCCGGATGCTGATGGCGAGTACGCGGTCGATCTCCTGATGGTCGCCAAATATGTCGAGCGTATCGGAGATCACACGGTCAACATTGCCAAATGGGTTCTCTATTCAATCACAGGACAGTTAGATGGAGATACTGCATGATTTATTGCGTTGAAGATGATGAGGACATTCGTGAACTAGTGTTATATACCCTGCATACAGCAGGCTTTGAAGCTCAAGGATTTGCCAGCAGTGCTTCCTTCTGGGAAGCCATGAAAGTCCAGAAACCCGAATTGATTCTATTGGATGTCATGCTGCCGGAAGAAGATGGTATGAGTATCTTGGAAAAGCTCAAAACAAACTATCAAACACGAGAGATTCCGGTTATCATGGCAACAGCCAAAGGAAGAGAGTTCGATAAAGTGAAGGGATTGGATTTGGGGGCGGATGATTATTTGGTTAAACCGTTTGGCATGATGGAGCTGATTTCTCGAGTCAAGGCCGTTTTGCGCCGGACTGCTCCCAAGTCGTCCCTGCTGCAACTGGGGCAGATTAGTCTCAATCACCAAAGTCATACAGTTCTTATGAATCAGGAACGCTTAGAATTAACACGTAAGGAATTCGACTTGTTGGAGTTAATGATGCGCAACCCTAAACGTGTATTCGGCCGTCAGGAACTCTTGGATGCGGTTTGGGGGGCGCAAGCTATACTGGAAACTCGGACAGTTGATGTCCATATTGGGACTCTGCGCACCAAGCTGAAACAATGTGGAAGCTATATCCAGACTGTTCGTGGCGTTGGCTATCGCATGGAGGTAACTGATGACCCGTAAAATTTTTACATCTACCCTCCTAGCAACTCTAGGGGTTCTTCTAGCCTCTTTGGCGATGATTTTCGGTGTACTCTATCGCTATTTCACGAATAACCAATTTGACCAACTGCGCACGGAGACAGCCTTGGTGGCACAAGGGATTGATCTTAGTGGCGCTGAGTATTTCGCCAGGCTGGACACTTCTGCTATTCGGGTGACTTGGATTGACCAGTCAGGGACTGTTTTATACGACAGCGAAAAAGAACTAGCAAAAATGGGAAATCACAGCAATCGAAAGGAATTTAAAGAGGCACTAAAAAAGGGAGACGGAGAGAGCTCGCGCTATTCTTCAACCATGACCCAGCGTTCTCTTTACAGGGCCAAACGCTTAGAAGACGGAACCGTTATCCGTCTATCGGTAACTCAGAATACTATTTTACTGCTCTTAATCCGTATGATTCAACCGATTTTCTTAGTCGTTTTAATAGCCTTACTCTTATCGATTGCAGTAGCTCGCTATACGGCCAATCGTCTAGTTGAGCCAATTAACAAATTGAACTTGGAAGCGCCCTTAGAAAACGATGCCTATGAAGAATTATCCCCTCTTCTCAGGCGTATCGACCATCACCAAAAAGAAATTCGTAAACGTGAAGATCTCTTGAACCAGCATCAGCAAGAGTTTGATACGATTATTTCTCGAATCAAAGAGGGAATGGTTCTCCTTGGTAAAAACCGCCGCATAATCAGTATCAATAGTGCAGCCCAACAGCTCTTTGAGACAGACGAAACCAGCATCAGCAAGGATATCATTGATCTGTCTCGTGACTACCAGCTTAACCAACTCATTGATCGTGGTCTCACAGGTCAAAAGGGAGATGGTTATCTCGAATGTGATCAGTCTGTTTACCGCATGTTGGTGAGACCTATCAAAGACAACGACCAGATAACGGGAGTGGTTCTCTTACTATTTGACATTACCGATCAACTTCAGGTTGAGCAAATGCGTCGCGAGTTTAGTGCGAATGTTTCCCACGAGCTGAAGACACCGCTTCATGTGATCTCAGGTTACTCAGAGATGCTAGCCAATAATATGGTAGCAGAAAGGGATATTCCTAAGTTTGCCGGTAAGATTCATCAAGAGTCACAGCGTATGATTCAGCTGGTCGAAGATGTTATCAAGCTCTCCCACCTAGATGAGGCTGATCAGGTCGAAACAGAACTGGTTGATCTTTACAAAGTGTCTGAGAGTGTTATAAAGACGCTGACACCTAAGGCCCAAGAAAGGAATGTTGACCTTCACTTAATAGGACAGTCAACTATTATCAAGGCCAACCTCCCTCTGATGGAATCCTTGCTCTACAATCTATGCGACAATGCTATAAAATATAACAAGCATGGCGGTAAGGTCGATATTCGCCTGAGTCAAAAGGCTCACCACACTATTCTAGAGGTTGAAGATACCGGCATTGGCATGGAGGAGAAAGAACATTCCCGTATTTTTGAGCGTTTCTACCGTATTGATAAGAGTCGTTCCAAAAAAGTTGGTGGGACTGGCTTAGGGCTATCTATTGTCAAGCATGCCCTGCAGATCCATGATGCTAAAATTACGGTAAACAGTCAGCCTGACAAAGGAACCAAAATGACAGTCGTTTTTAGCGCTAATTCCTAAAATTTGACACTGGTAGATAAACTAAACCGTTATGAATAACCAAGAAGCTAGCTAGATTCTGCTAGCTCTTTTTTTACAAGTCGTGTTATAATATGAGCGTAAAAATAGTTTTATCTTTTAAATACAGGGGTCTGGATTATGAAATACAACCAGCTTGGTGACACAGATATGAAGATCAGTGAAGTGAGCTTTGGAACTTGGGCACTTGGGGGAGACTGGGGAAATGTGGATGAACAGGCAGCCATAAAGGCCCTCCATCATGCAGTAGATAAAGGGGTTAATTTCTTTGATACTGCTGATGTCTACGGGAGTGGCCGCAGTGAGCGTTTGCTGGGACGGCTTTTAAAAGAGCGCTCAGAGACGATTTATATCGCTACTAAATTCGGTCGTCGCGATAATTTTGCAGACTTATCCAACTATACTTATGATAAGGTGAAAGCTTACTGTGAAGACAGCCTGCACCACCTTGGAGCAGACAGTATTGATCTCTATCAGATACATTGTCCCAGTACTGAAGTCCTAGAAAATATGGGCGTGTTTGCTGTTTTGGAAGACCTGAAAAAAGAGGGTAAAATCCGTTATTACGGTGTTAGCGTTGAAACAGACGATCAAGGGAAGTTTGTTTTGGAGCATACGGCTGCCAGCAGTTTGCAGGTGATTTTTAATATCCTGCGCCAAAAACCCTTGGATAACATGATTGCACAAGCAGACGCTAAGCATGTCGGTATCCTAGCCCGGGTACCTCTAGCCAGCGGCCTTTTGACGGGTAAGTACAATAAGACTAGCCGTTTTCCTGAAAATGACCACCGTAATTTTAATCGTGATGGAGCAGCCTTCAATGTTGGTGAGACTTTTGGCGGTTTGCCTTTTGCTAAAGCGATTGAATTAGTTGAGGAACTTGCATGGATAGCTGATGGTCGTGGTAGCTTAGCCGATGCAGCCCTGAAATGGATTTTACAGCAATCAGGTGTGACCAGTGTTATCCCCGGCTTCAAATCAGTGCAGCAGATTGATATCAATCTTCAAGCTGCTAATACCAAACCTTTTTCTGAGGACGAGCTCAAGAGAATTTCTGACTTTTATTGGTCCTCAGTTCATGAACATATTCGCGGTGCCTACTAAGGGACAGTGATTTAAATGCCAGTGAAGAGAAAGAGCCCTAGAGTTGTACCGACCCCCAAAAGTTGGACGAAAAATCTAACGTTTGGGGTGCGGTTCAAGTCTGTAAGGGGCTCTTTTCAGTAAGAGTAGGGCAAAAGTGTGGCAAAAGGTCGCCTATTGGACTATTTAGCTAACAAATATGATAATATGGAATTAACCTATTTTGTCCAGTTGGCTCATGCTCTGAAGCAGTCTATTTAGCCTATTGAATACTTGAAACCCTAATCGGCTGCCGACAGCCTTAGTCTATACTCAAAATAGAATTCCTGAGGTTGCCCAGATTAACCATTAGGGAGTGACTTAACCCATATTTTCATAAAAGGGGGATAATATGGGAGAGGACTGCCGATTTTCTGTGCTTAAAAATCAAAAATAAGGAGCTAAAAAAGGACAAAATCGCCCCCAGACAAAGTGCTGTTTTTTGTACATTCTCATTTTGTCTGAATTGCTTAGTAGGCCTTTTAATAACTAAAATATGAACAAGAACTAGGGACGGTTTTAAAAACAGTAGTTTCCTAGGATTCTTCTTGCCCCTTCTCTTACCCTTGTTTGTGGCCCTACCCTAGTAACTTATGCTTTAATAAATGAGAAAGGACAGCGATGGCAAAGATTTATATAGCAGATGATGATAAAAATATTAGAAGTTTGTTGGAAACCTTTCTGTCCGATGCTGGTTTTGACAGTGCCAGTTTTGAAACGGGCGACCAGCTCTTTGTACACTTTATCGAGGAGCCCGCAGATATTGTTATCTTAGATGTTATGATGCCGGGCAGCAGCGGTTTCGACGTTGCCCAAAAAATTCGCGAACGTTCTGATGTTCCTATTATTTTATTAACAGCGCGTGATAGTGACAGCGATTATATAGCTGGCTTTGATAGGGGAGCTGATGATTACTTTACCAAGCCGTTTTCTCCCGTTAAATTAGTGCTGAGGGTCAAAGCCATCTTGGCGCGTCAATCGCAGGCTTTAGCGTCATCACTAAGGACTATCTTATCCTTTGGCAGTCTGCGTTTATCTCTGGATGAACGTGCAGCCTTCTGTCAAGATCATGCCATCAAGCTGACTAATACAGAATTCGAACTGCTCAGAATCCTGCTAGCCTCGCCTTTAAAAACCGTATCGCGCGAAGAGCTGCTAGAAGCTGTTTGGGGATACACTAGTGATGTGGAGACGCGGGTGACAGATGATACGGTCAAGCGTCTGCGTAAAAAATTAAGACAGGTGGAATGCGATGTCCGTATTGAGACAATTTGGGGTTACGGTTTTAAGCTGGTTAAAGATGAACAATCCCTTTAAAAGAAAAAAAGAGCATCGTTTAAGGACGGCTCTTTTCCTGCAACCTCTAGCCATTATTATCGGGGCCTTTGCGCTGCTGTTTGTGATTTTTAATGTGACAGTACACTATATTATTGACCATGAGACAGAGGTAGCTGTTGAGAGCCGCTTTCATTTTTTAAATCAGTTGTACGTTGGTGAACACCCACATGACAGCGGCGGGGACAACCTTTTTCAAAGCACTTATCTCATCATGGATAATAATGAAAATGTGACCTACGTGTCCAATTCTATTGATGATGTATCAAGTACCCTAGATACTGAGGAACTTTTGGAGTATTTCCAAGAGCACGATGATGACTGGGAAATTTTTGATGATGATAACCATAAAAATTGGTTTATGGATGCTAATACAATGGCAATCACCCTCAAGGGAAAAACGTATCATGTTATGATGGATAACTACAGGGGCACAATGGCTGAATACTATGTCAAGCAGACTGCTAGGCCAAACCAGGGACAGTCCTACTATATTTTTGTTTTTGTCAATACGACGCCCATGCAGCAGTTTCTGAGAATTATTAACCTTACCCTCCTTACCCTGATGCTCCTTGTCGCCTGCTGCACTTGGTTTTTCATCTATCTCATGGCCAGAAAGGTTGATATCTCCTTTGTTCACCTCAAGGAATACGTTGTCGGATTAGGCCAGCGTAAGCAAGAGTTAGCTCGTCCCCAGCTTGATTACAGCGAATTTAATCAGGTCGGTCAAACAGTTGAGGCCATGAATACCATGATTAACCGCAACCAATACAGCCAAAAGTTATTTTTTCAAAATGCTTCCCATGAGCTGAGGACTCCCCTCATGTCCATACAAGGCTATGCAGAAGGCATCAAAGAAGGTGTCATGGATGGTTCCCAGGCTGCAGATGTTATCTTAGCAGAAAGTCTTAGAATGACCGACCTAGTCGATGATATACTAAGTATATCTAAGATGGAAATGATCCAAGGTCATTTTCAATTTGAACCTCTAGACTTAAAACAGCTCCTTCATGACACTAGCTGGCGTTTAAAGTCTAAAATAGATGAGAGAGGCCTCCAGATGATTCATGAATTCCCGCAAAAACATCTAGAGTTAGAGGGTGATGAAGGTTTGCTGGAGCGCGCCTTCCTCAATATTCTGGCCAATGCTGTCCGTTATGCTAGCTCAAAAATAAGAGTGACTGGCCGAGAAGCAGGAGCTAACGTCGTAGTAGAGATAGCCAATGATGGTGAAATGATTGCCAAAGAAGAGCAAAAGCATATTTTTGAGAGGTTTTATAAGGGTAGGGGCGGCCAACACGGCATCGGTCTGGCGTTGGCTAAGGAAATTATCGAAGGCCATAGCGGCAGCATCGCTGTGGATTCTGATGCGAAGCAGACGCTTTTTACAGTCACACTTCCTAAAAGAGGAGGAGACAAAAGTTGAGTCCCTTCGGTTTCACTTACTTTCTGTTTTTTTAGTGTTCGCCCTGCTTTCCTTGTTTTTGAATTTTGGGCAAGAGCATTATCCATCTATCTTCAGGACTGATACTTTCGGTCCTTTCTTTTTGCCCCAGTTTTGCCGCACTTTCCTTACACAAATACCGAGAAGTTCTACCTTTTTTAGACTATACTAAAGCTATAAAAAATAAAAAGAGGTCTGTTTATGAAACGAAAACCATTAGTTATCGTCCTTTCCCTATTAGCTTGTCTGCTTTTGGCAGGTGGTGCCGTAGTTGCCTACCGCCAATCGGGGTATAAGATTTCAGCTGCCCAAGCCAGACGTATTGCGCTTAAAAATGCTAATGTTTCAGCTGATGATGTGACTTTCACACGGACACAAAAAGAGCGTGATGATTGGCGTGCAACCTATGAACTGGAATTTTACACCGACAAGGCCGACTATGATTACACTATTGATGCTTCATCTGGTCATATTCTGGAAAGAGATACAGAAGTTCAGGAAAAAGCGGCAACCGACTCAAGTCCTTCTAGATCCGACTCTAAGGCCGCAGACTCCTCATCGAGCTCGCCTGATTCGTCGTCCCAACAAATTTCCGCTGATGAGGCAAAGGTCAAGGCTCTCAAAGATGCCGGACTAGAAGAATCAGCTGTGTCAGACCTTGTTGTCCACAAGGAAGTAGATGATGGTGTGACAGTCTATGAGGTAGATTTTAACGATTTAGCGGCTGGTCTTGACTATGATTACACGATTAATGCTCAAACAGGGGCCATTATTGCAGGGAATTCCGAGCCGATTAATGATTAAAAGAATGGCAGCAAGTGCTAAGCAGGCATGCTTCTGTGAAAAACCGCTTGCGGCCTTTTCTTTTTGCTATAATAGGGCTATGGATTTTATCGTAACAACAAGTCTGAGGCAAGATCAATCTTTGGTGCAGCAGGCTAAGAAACTCGCACAGAAATTTTCGGTCACCTATGTAGAACGGCGCAAGCGCTCACTAAAGCAGCTTTTAGCAGACTACCGTACGGTTTTAATGATCTATCAAGATCAGCTGGTCTTGACATATTCTGATGGCAGTCAGCTCTATTTTCACCCAGATACAGCTATGCTGAGAAGCAAGGCAGCCCACGACCCTCTTGTAAATTTGCTGGCTCCTGCTCCTAAAAGTGTCCTGGATACAACAATGGGCTTAGCCAGCGATAGCATCGTGATGGCTGCAGCAGGCCATCAAGTAACGGCCTTAGAGGTTAACCCCCTGATTCATCTTATCGTCAGTCATGGTCTGCAAACTTTTAAGACCGCTAATGACCGGTTAAATAGGGCCATGCGTTCGATAAAAACGTTCAATCAAGAAGCCCTCTCTTATATGAACCAGCTGCCGAGTAAAAGCGTTGATACTGTTTATGCCGACCCCATGTTTTCACACCGTATTACTGAATCCAGCAATCTCAACGGTCTTATTCCTCTAGTAGATTTTAGGGGCTTATCAGAGCCCTTCATTCAGGAAGCCCAGCGAGTGGCTCGTCAATCTATCATCATTAAAGCCCATTTTCGCGACGATAGTTTCGAGCGTTTTGGCTTTGTACGCCAGATTAGACCCAACCAAAAATTCCACTATGGCATAAGGTATCTATCTTAGTATAAAAGCCCAGCATCCATTTTGAATAGATGTTGGGCTTTTTGGGTGAATAGATGTCGTTGGCAGGAAAAAATTAATCACAAGCAGCGTTAATCCTGCTTGTGTTTTTCCCGTGCCCGTCTGCGAGCATGAAAATTGAGACGGGGAATAATAAAACAAGTGGCTGCAAGGATTAAGGCGATACCAATATTATAATGACGCAGGATCCACATGGCGATAATCCCCAAGATAACCACTCCTATATAGGGCAGATAGTTGTTTCGGGCAAAGCGGTAGAGACGGCGATTATAAATAGAAGTGGCATAAAGTGCTGGGTAGAAGATCAAAAGTCCCAAGCTGAGGAGCATCAAGCCGTAGTCAGTATGATGACTGTCAGCTAGACTTTCAATACCGCCAGTTACCATATTAATAGCAATAATGATAGCTAGGTGAGTGTAAATCAAGACTAATCCTCTAGTTTCCTGATGGTGGTTGATAGTGAGAAAGGTCTGTGAAATATAAGCCACAAACATGAATGAAATCCCTGTAAAAAAGAGAATACCTAACACAGGAGATTTGTAGAGCGGATAGGTTTGAATCAGTCCGACTACTGTCTCCCCAAAGGTAATAATCGTAATCAGCTGGAAGCGTTCAACCAGATGGGGAAAATTAAGTCGGCCAATCTCAACCTCCTGACTGAATAAGAAGGGGAAAATCCAAGGAACCAGCCAGAGAAGGAAGAAATTAGCATCACTCGTTTTAAAAAGATGAAAGACCGTAGCAGCCAGTATTAAAGCTGTAAAATAAAACAGAATCAGCCCCAGTCGCTTCATAGATGCTATCATATCCGCATTAAAACCAATTTTACGTCCCCTCAGATAATACTGAAAGGCAATCAAGCCATGGGCCAGAATCAAAAGACTGTTGTAGAGCAGGTATTCTCGTGTCCCATAGTGATTTAACCCCAGCATAAGTCCGAAGTTTCCAGCGATAAACATGGCGGGAATATTTAAGTAAACATCCAGTCTATCTCTCTCTCCGTACTTATTAAGATAAATCGTCTGATACATCCAGATAGACATCAAAAGACTGCTTGAGACGAGAAAAGAAATCATGCTGTCCCCATCAAAACTGTTAGTATGTAAGAAACTAATTAAGCGTGAGACGGCTAAAACAAAGACAAGATCGTAGAACAATTCATAGTTCGATACTCGCTTAGCAATAATTTTTGACATATACCCTCCCTATTGTCGATGCTAAAAATAGATAGTAATAAAATAGAACTGCCATAATCTGCCAGTTCTTTTCATATGTGATAATTGAGCCCAAGAACCGTTTATTCAAGAGCCTAGAGCTTTAACTCAGTGAGATAGTTTGCGGTCAGCTTCCAGATAAGAAGTGTCATTCCAAGACAGCAACTCAAAATGCTTGCCGTCTATGCTTTCTAAAGTGGTTACACTGCCGTTATCCAATCCGCCGTGATTGCGCAGCTGCCCTGATTCAAAACCTAGCAAGTAATTGACAGCAGCAGTGAAGCAGGCACCGTGACCAATTAATAGGACATTTTGATCATGGTCGTAGTCTAGATTGGCTACAAAGTCGGCAACCCTCTGTGTAGCATGATAGACTGATTCCGCTTCAAAAAAGGTATTATCAAACTTAGCGAGGTTATAGCGAAAAGCCTGCATTTGCTTAGGGTAGATAGCAGCAATAGTAGCTATCTTCTGCCCCTCTAAGCGTCCCAGATTCCACTCCCGAATGGCCTTTTCTAGGAAAATTTCTGTTGGATACTGGTTTTCTTCCATGATAATAGCAGCCGTCTCTCTGGCGCGCTTAAGATCGCTGGAATAAACTTTATCGAAGTGGGTATCGGAGAGATAGCGCCCCAACTCTTTTAATTCTAGGATAGATTGCTTTAAGAGGGGAGAGTCTCCTTTAGAACCCTGAAAGCGGCCTTCCAAGTTCCACTGAGTTTTACCATGTCTGACAAAATATAAACGCATATTTAAACTTCCTATTCTTAAATAGTTTTATAATCTGATGTTTAAAAAAGAAAAGCTGACAGTCCGAAAAAACGACTGGAAAAGCAAATCTTTATATGTGTAGAATAAGGACTTGCCAAGTACTAGCACGCAATCTTTCTGCACGGGAAAGCTGAAATTTAAATGCACTAATCTTTTTACTCTTTAATATCAGCAAACTCAGCTGAAACAAAATCAGCGAGCGCCTGACTGTCAATACGAATAGAGCGCTTGAGCTCGCCAGCCGATACAATTATCTGTCCCAATTCGAGAGCGATATTATCAATATAGATAGGGAATTTATGCTTCTGGCGGATACCAATCGGATTGTTGGCGCCGTGGACATACCCTGTGGTCTTCTCCAGTTCTCTTTGCGGAATCATAGTGACCTTTTTATTGCCGGATACCTTGGCTAACTTTTTTTCTGAAAGATGTTCTGTAATAGGAACAATACCGATAATCGGACCAGTCTTATCTCCCTTCAAAGCCAAGGTTTTGAAAATATCAGAAGGTTCAACACCTTCGGGGGACTGAGCGTCCAAACCATTAAAATCTAAAGAATCGTGTGGAATTTTGGCCTTGTCCAAAATCTGATCCACCAAGGTCTTTTTTACTTTCGTTTTTTTAGCCATACTTCCTAAAATCTCCAATTATAACCAGACTTATTATAGCATATTCCCTCTAATTAGAATAGGCAGACTACAAAGCTATTGCGCTCTGCACATGAACAGGGAGATCTTTGAATATTGAAATTTAAAAAATATTATTATTGCATAAAAACTTTCATAGATCTGTCCTGTAAAAACCTTGTCTGTATGAAAAAAGACTAGGCCATTTCCTAGTCCAACTGCCAAGCTATTCCTTGATTTTTCCAAACAGCTTCTCAAAAGTCTTTCGAGCATCCTTATTAGGATTGATTTGATTCAGATCCAAAATATCATCAAAGCCAGGTAAGCTGCCTTGAGATGTATACTGATGCAAGTCGTAATCGACATCAGTTTGAGGCTGGGCCTCGTAGTAACCGGAATCTGAGCCATAGGTCGGTAACCAAACAGCATCAAATTTCTTAACGGAAATTTCTTGTTCAGTCATGAAGTAGGTACCGATGTAAATACCGACATGCTCGGCTCCCAAACGTTTGAGTTCTGCACGGAAAGCCTCGACCCCTCTGTCCATATTTCTCATCGTGTCCTCTTCGACATCGATCCAGTAATAAGTGGGTTTATAAGGAGAAGCACTGTTATAGAAAATCTTAGCCTCCTCCCTCATTTCCTTTTCAGATCGCCCTAAGGCATAACTGTAAACAGCAACGGGGATATCACGTTTTTGAAATTCCTTAATGTGGGTTTTAAAGGATTTATCGACACCAGTGGAGTGAGCGGCATTACTGTCTTTTGAAATTTGTGATCCTCCGTAAACACGGACGATAGCACCTGAAATATTTTTTGAGAGTGCGTCGTAATCAATTTGCTTAGGCAGCTGCCACCCCGAAATGTCGACAATCGGCTTTAATTTTAATTCGTTGTCTGACGAACTTGACGCAGATGTCTTTGGCAGGCTGGTGGAACTAGCTGAAGGAATATTTTTCCTAGCTGTTTGCAAGGCTGTGCTGCGAGCGTTCATTATCACAACAGACGCGATACTTAAAAAAAGCCCTACCAGAGCCAAAAAGACATAAACGACAATTGGTTTAATTCTTTTTCTCATTACATCTCATTTTAACGTAATTATGCGAAAAAAGCAAAACCGTAAGCCCGATATTCGGCTTGAAAGCTAAAAAAATAAGAATTATTAATTAGTAATATCTTTTTTTGAGACCCTTGCTGCAAAGTTTGACTGATGGGAAAATAAGAGCCAACTTGACTTTCTCGCAGTAAAAGTGTTGCTAGCTAACTGAGACTTGTTTCATCGATTAACTTTGAAAGCAGTTTCTCATAAACCAGCGATTGACCTTCTCTTAAACTGACAAGAGGATATAGAAAACAGTTATAAACAAGCATAGAAAATATATATTTTACAACTATAGTGACCGGTGTTAAAATAAAAGCGAGTTTTGAAAATTGTAGACAAAACTGGAAGTGAAACAGGACTGCCCACCCTTTTCGCCAGAACTCTGCGGTGTTCAGCGCTCTAAAGGCAGACTCTTGCTGCTTGATCCGCGGATATCCTTAGCGCCCCTTCGTTTGGTTAGTCGATTTTACTAACCAAACGAAGTTAGTGGGAGAGGTAGCCAATTCACCCTAGTGATTGGCGTTTGTTATCAAGTGCGAAGCGCTTAGATAACAAACCTCTGCCGTATCTTGATAATTGCGACACTTCGAACCTACGGTCGATCATACCGAAGGTTCGAAGTTAGTAATTGGCATAGCAAACTACCATGGTAGTTTGTGTAGTAAAGCAAGACCTAAGGTCTTAGCGATACTTTGTCAATTGAACCCGGGCTGCGGATTGTGCAAAAAAGATAGTTTCTTCCTAGACGCCAGCGTCTTCGTCGAACCTCCTATTTTTGCTTGAACCGCGGACGCCCTTGGTATCTTGATAATCGAACACGGGCTAAAAGTTCGGGATTTAGATAAGCTTCCTTGTGTGCCAGCACACAGCGTCACCTTCCTAAAATCCTAGTCGCTTTTTACGCCCTTGCGCCCCTTCGTTTGGTTAGTCGATTTTACTAACCAAACGAAGTTAGTGGGAGAGGTAGCCAATTCACCCTAGTGATTGGCGTTTGTTATCAAGTGCGAAGCGCTTAAATAACAAACCTCTGCCGTATCTTAGTAATTGAACCCGCCTACGACTCTGTGAAATTAGACTCGCCCTCCTAGAATCTTCGGGGATTCTTCGTCGGGCTCCCTAAATTTCTTTGAGTCGCTTAACGGCTTGGTATCTTAGTAAAGGAGTAATATTATGTCTAAAATTCAGTACCATTTCGATCATGTCGGCAGTTATCTGCGTCCTGCGGCTTTGAAAGAAGCGCGTGAGCAATATGCTAAAGGAACTATCAGTCGTGCAGATTTACTGAGCCTACAGGATAAACTGGTCGCCGAACTGGTTCAGCATGAGGTTGCTAGCGGTCTAAAAGTTGTATCAGATGGTGAGTTTGGGCGTTCTTGGTGGCACCTTGATTTTCTTTGGAATTTAAACGGATTTGAAGCCTATGAGCAAGAGGATTCTTATAAGTTCCATGGGGCTAAAACAAGGACAACGAATGTGCGGCTGACAGGTAAGGTAGCTGAAAATCCTGACCACCCTTTTTACCGCGATTTTGCTTATCTTAAGTCTATTACACCTGCTGGTGTTCTACCTAAGGTCACTATTCCCAGTCCTTCTCTGGTTATTAACCGCGACCACCGCTCAGACTTGGCGCTGGACTACTATGAAACATGGACAGACTTTCTGGATGACTTAGCTCAGGCTTATCACGATACTATCAAACATTTTTATGACTTAGGAGCTCGCTATGTTCAACTAGACGACACAACATGGGGCTATCTTATTCAACAGTTTGAAGACCATAAGGATGATCCAGAAAAAACAAAAGAACTGCAGCAAATCGCTCAAGATGATGTTTATACCATCAACAAGGCCTTGGCTGACTTACCAGCTGATCTGACTGTGGCTACTCATGTCTGTCGTGGCAATTTTAAATCCACCTACCTTTTTGAGGGAGGTTACGATTCGGTAGCCAAATACTTAGGTCAACTCAACTATGATCTTTTCTTCCTCGAATATGATGATGCCCGCAGTGGCAGCTTTGCTCCTCTTACTGATATTTGGAATAATCGCAAAGGCGTTGAAATTGTACTTGGATTGATAACGTCTAAAGATCCTGCTTTAGAAGATGTAGACCAAGTCATTGACCGCATCAAAGAAGCTGCCCAACTAGTGCCGCTGGAAAATTTGGGACTTTCAACCCAGTGCGGCTTTGCTTCGACAGAAGAGGGCAATACCCTAACAGAAGCCGATCAGTGGCAGAAACTCCAACTCATCGGCACGATTACGGATAAAGTGTGGCAGTCCTGAGGGCTGTCATATGAAAAAACATAAGACAATTAAGAGAGTCCCAGTAGGCTCTCTTTTAATTAGTCCAGAAAGGTAAACTGCTCAGGTTACAATAGCAGAGCTTACTGGGTTTATTCACACTTTGGATAAGGCTTACCAAATGCCGGTCATAAATTGTTTTGGCGGCTTCATCTGCGAATTGATAGAGCCCACTGTGCTGTAAGCATTGTTTCTCCTAACCGTTTACCAAGCTGTTAAATCAACCATGATGATAAGACGTTATTGCTGCGCAAAAGCTAGACCTTGAATCGCTTATGTCAAGGTCTTTTTTATTGGGGAATTTTTTTCTTTCAGTAATCTGCCTAGTCTATCAAATATCAGAGGGCACATTTTTGAACACTCAAATGTGTGAGTCTTGGTCTTTTGTAAAAGCGCTTACATTGTTAGAATGAAGCCATAAAGAAAAACAAATTATTAGATAAAGGAGTAGGATTATGGCTATACTGCTTGATATTCTGAACTGGTTTTCGCAAAACATTTTGCAAAAACCAGCCTTCTTTGTAGGTATCTTAGTTTTGATTGGATATCTATTATTGAAAAAGCCGCTGCATGATGTATTTGCAGGTTTTATCAAAGCCACCGTCGGCTATATGATCTTAGATGTTGGATCTGGCGGCTTGGTAACAACTTTCCGACCAATCTTGGCGGCTTTAAACTACAAGTTCAAGATTGGTGCTGCTGTTATTGACCCTTATTTCGGATTGACAGCTGTCAATGAAAAAATTGCCCAGGAGCTTCCAAAATTTATCGGGACAGCAACGACAGCTCTTCTAATAGGCTTTTTCTTCAATATTCTTTTGGTTGCTCTTCGTAAGGTCACTAAGATTCGTACCCTATTCATTACTGGTCATATCATGGTGCAGCAGGCAGCTACAGTGACTTTGATGGTCATTCTCTTGATACCAGCTTTTCGTAATCAATTCTGGGGAACAGTGGCTGTGGGTATCTTGTGCGGTCTATACTGGGCTGTTAGTTCTAATATGACAGTTGAACCAACTCAGCGTTTAACTGGTGGCGGTGGCTTTGCAATCGGCCACCAACAACAATTCGCTATTTGGTTTACTGACAAAGTTGCCCCCAAACTGGGTAAAAAAGAAGACAATTTAGACAACCTCAAATTGCCAGCTTTTCTGAATATTTTCCATGATACGGTCGTTGCTTCGGCCACCCTGATGTTGGTCTTCTTCGGAACCATTCTAGCTATCCTGGGGCCCGATATCATGTCTAATCAAGAGGTTATCACGACAGGTACGCTCTTTGATCCGACAAAACAGTCTTTCTTTATGTACGTCATTCAGACAGCCTTTACCTTCTCAGTTTATCTTTTTGTTTTGATGCAAGGGGTTCGGATGTTTGTCGGTGAGCTGACCAACGCCTTCCAAGGAATTTCTAATAAATTGCTGCCTGGTTCCTTCCCAGCTGTTGATGTTGCTGCTTCTTTTGGATTTGGCTCTGCCAGTGCGGTTCTCTTTGGATTTGCGACCGGTCTTATCGGCCAGCTAGTGACAATTATTCTCTTGATTGTCTTTAAGAATCCAGTTCTTATTATCACTGGATTTGTGCCAGTATTCTTCGATAATGCAGCCATTGCTGTTTACGCTGATAAGCGAGGCGGCTGGAAGGCAGCGGTTATCCTGTCCTTCATCTCAGGTGTCATTCAGGTTGCTGTTGGAGCTCTGGCTGTTGCCCTTCTTGGTCTAGCAGAATTTGGCGGCTATCACGGCAATATTGACTTTGAGATCCCTTGGGTACCCTTTGCTTACCTCTTCAAGTATGCCAGCCTTATTGGCTACATTCTTGTTGCCCTCTTTTTATTGGCTATTCCGCAAATTCAATTTGCCAAAGCCAAAGATAAGGAGGCTTACTATCGTGGTGAAGTAGCTGCAGAAGATTGATGGATCCAATAATTATAAATAAATGAAAGTTAGGAGATATTATTATGGTTAAAGTACTTACAGCATGTGGAAACGGTATGGGTTCCTCAATGGTCATTAAAATGAAAGTTGAAAATGCTCTTCGTCAACTAGGCGTATCTGATATTGAATCGGCTTCCTGTTCAGTTGGTGAAGCTAAAGGCTTAGCCTCCGGTTACGATATTGTTGTTGCCTCCAATCATCTGATTCATGAATTAGATGGGCGCACTAATGGACATCTGATTGGCCTTGATAACCTCATGGATGATAATGAAATCAAAACCAAGCTCGAAGCAGCCTTGAAATAGTTTCAGATATAGGCGAGAGAAAGTAGGCTACTCCTAGAGAAAGATTTTTCCTTGGAGCAACAGGGCGAAGAAAAACGATTTCTGTGAATTATGACTTCTTACAGATAATCTTATGAATTAGATAATTTTTCGGGTGGTGAAAACCATCGTGGCTCTATCCTTCCTTGTCTAAATCTTTTCTGGGTTTTCCAATGATGCATACTGTGCAAGCTCAGCTTCTATTTCCACTTATCCACTGGATAAGTAGAGCGGCTTAGCGACACTCCGTTTGGTTAGTCGATTTTACTAACCAAACGAAGTTAGTGGGAGAGGTAGCCAATTCACCATAGTGATTGGCGTTTGTTATCAAGTGCGAAGCGCTTAGATAACAAACCTCTGCCGTATCTTAGTAATTGAACCCGCCTACGACTCTGTGAAATTAGACTCGCCCTCCTAGAATCTTCGGGGATTCTTCGGGGATTCTTCGTCAGGCTCCCTAAATTTCTTTGAGTCGCTTAACGGCTTAGTATCTTGATAATCGAACCCGCCTACGTTCCTGTGGAATTAGATAAATGTCGCTAGATTCTCAGTGAATCGTCACTCCATTTCCTAAATTCCTTTGGAACGCTTAACGGCTTTGTATCTTAATAAAAGGAGTTGGGCATGAATTTAAAACAAGCCTTTATTGAAAATGACTCTATCCGCTTAGGATTGTCAGCATCAACATGGGAAGAAGCCGTGAAACTATCGGTTACTCCTTTGATTGAAAGCGGTGCGGTCAAAGAAGAATACTACCAAGCTATCATTGATTCTACTAAAGAATATGGTCCTTACTATATCTTAATGCCAGGTATGGCCATGCCTCATGCTCGGCCAGAAGCAGGGGTAGAGCGAGATGCCTTTTCCCTGATTACTCTTAAAGAACCTGTCCGCTTTTCAGACGGAAAAGAAGTTCAGGTTCTACTAGCCCTTGCGGCCACTAGCTCACAGATTCACACATCGGTAGCTATCCCGCAAATCATAGCCCTCTTTGAACTAGATCACGCGATTGAGCGTCTTGTTGCAGCTAACAAGGCCGAAGAAGTCTTAGCTATGGTTGATGAATCTAAAAACAGTCCTTATCTAGAGGGGTTAGACTTAGATAGTTAGTATAAAAAACAAGGAGTCCTTCCTTTCTATAGGGTGCTGGGCTGCTTTGTTTCGTTTGGTAGTTTAGTTTTTCCTTGAGAGGCTAGGTATTATATTTTAGAAAAAGAAAGGAACAAGACAATGTCAAAAACTCTTCCTAATTTACAAGTAGCCCTTGATCACTCAGATTTGCAGGGTGCGATTGCGGCCGCTGTTTCTGTTGGCCAAGAAGTCGATGTTATCGAAGCTGGAACAGTTTGCCTCCTTCAAGTTGGCAGCGAATTAGTAGAAGTTCTGCGCAGTCTCTTCCCTGATAAAATTATTGTCGCAGACACCAAATGTGCCGATGCTGGCGGAACGGTAGCTAAAAACAATGCTGTCCGCGGTGCTGACTGGATGACCTGTATCTGCTGTGCAACGATTCCAACCATGGAAGCAGCCCGCAAGGCTATCGAAGCAGTCCGCGGAGACCGCGGTGAAATTCAGATCGAACTCTACGGTGACTGGACTTACGAACAAGCACAGCAATGGCTGGACGCTGGAATTTCACAAGCCATCTACCACCAATCACGCGATGCGCTCTTAGCCGGTGAAACTTGGGGTGAAAAAGACCTTAATAAGGTTAAAAAACTGATTGATATGGGCTTTCGTGTTTCTGTCACCGGCGGACTCAGCGTCGATACCTTAAAACTGTTTAAAGGTGTTGATGTCTTTACCTTCATCGCTGGCCGCGGTATCACAGAAGCTCCTGATCCGGCAGCAGCAGCATGTGCCTTCAAGGACGAAATTAAACGAATCTGGGGGTAGGTTATGACACGTCCAATCGGTATTTATGAAAAAGCAACACCCAAACAGTTTACTTGGCTGGAGCGTCTCAACTTTGCTAAGGAATTAGGCTTTGACTTTGTAGAGTTGTCTATTGATGAAAGTGATGAGCGCTTGGCGCGCTTGGATTGGTCAAAAGAAGAGCGTTTAGACTTAGTTAAAGCTATTTTTGAAACGGGTGTGCGGGTGCCAACCATTACCTTCAGCGGCCATCGTCGCTTTCCGATGGGGTCCAATGATCTTAAAAAAGAAGCGCGTGCCATGGACATGATGAAGAAGTGCATCATCTTTGCCCAAGACATCGGTATTCGCAATATTCAGCTGGCAGGTTATGATGTCTACTACGAAGAAAAGTCGCCTCAAACGCGGGCGCGCTTCATTAAAAACCTGCGTCAGGCCTGCACTTGGGCAGAAGAGGCTCAAGTCATCCTCTCTATTGAAATCATGGATGATCCGTTCATCAATTCCATTGAAAAATATTTGGCTATTGAAAAGGAAATTGATTCACCCTATCTGTTTGTCTATCCCGATACGGGTAATGTTTCAGCTTGGCACAATGACCTCTGGAGTGAATTTTACATCGGACATCGCTCCATCGCCGCCCTCCACTTAAAAGACACTTATGCTGTTACAGAAAGCTCAAAAGGGCAATTTCGCGATGTACCTTTTGGTCAAGGCTGTGTTGATTGGGAAGCCATGTTTGGGGTGTTAAAGAAGACAAATTACAATGGCCCGTTTTTGATTGAAATGTGGTCAGAAAACTGTGAAACAGTTGAAGAAACACGGGCAGCTATCAAGGAAGCGCAGGATTTCCTTTATCCACTAATTGAGAAAGCGGGGTTACGATAAATGTTAGTACCAGAATTAAGAAAACGCGTCTATGATGCTAATATGGAACTGCCGGATCATGGCCTAGTAAAATTTACCTGGGGTAATGTGTCGGCAATTGACAGAGAACAAGGTTATATTGCTATTAAACCATCAGGTGTTGCTTACGACAAGCTCTCTCCTGAAAATATGGTAGTGACAGACCTTGATGGTAATATTGTTGAAGGCGATCTCAATCCATCATCTGACCTGCCAACCCATGTTGAGCTTTATAAGGCTTGGTCTGAAATCGGAGGCATTGTCCACACTCACTCAACTGAAGGCGTGGCCTGGGCTCAGGCTGGACGTGATATTCCTTGCTACGGAACCACTCATGCAGATACCTTTTACGGACCTATTCCTTGTGCCAGAGCCTTGACAGCTGAGGAAATTAATGGGGAATATGAAAAAGAAACCGGCAAGGTTATCATCGAAGAATTCGCCAAACGCAGCTTAGAGCCATTAGCCGTTTCAGGTGTTACAGTGCGTAACCACGGCCCATTTTCTTGGGGCAAGGATGAAAAATCCGCTGTTTACAACGCAGTCGTATTAGAAGAAGTAGCACGTATGGCTCGTTATACAGAGGCTGTTGATCCCCAGGTCGAAGAAGTGCCGCAAGCTTTGAAAGACAAACACTATCTGCGCAAACACGGTAAAAATGCTTACTATGGGCAAAAAGGCTTGGAACACTGATCACTAATAGTAAACACCCTCCCAACTGCTGTCGTCAACGTATTTTTCTATGAGAAGACTCAACTGATATGCTTGTTCCAGCTTCTAACTCTTTGTTGTCTTAAGGTTTCCTGCCTTTTTGTTCTTTCCAAGTCAAAGTGATATAATGGCAGAGACATTATAGGAGTGGGGGGGAAGACGATGTTTGGTAAGGTGACCATTAACGATATTGCTAAGTTAGTAGGTGTTTCAAAGGCGACAGTATCCTACTACCTTAGTGGAAATTACAAGAAAATGTCACCCGCAACAAAGGAGAAAATTAGGCAGGCCATAGAGGTAACAGGCTATCAGCCAAGTAAAGTTGCCCAGAGTTTAGTAACGCGAGATACTAAAACAATTGGGGTCGTGATTGCTGATATTACTAATCCTTTCATTTCTTTTGTTATGAAAGGAATCAATGATACTTGCACCTTGCATGGCTATGCTGCTACTTTTACAAATTCAGATAACGATTTAAATCAAGAATTAGATAATCTAAGAAGATTAGATCAAGAAAAGGTATCTGGTGTTATTTTAGATTCGGTCGATGCCAATAATCCCATGATTAAAACATTGGATAACCAAAAGATGGTCATGGTCGATCGGCAATCTAAGAACCTAACTCTGGATACCATAGTTTCCGACAATACCTATTCGACCAGTAAATTTTTGAAAAAAATGCAGGCTGCCGGCTATGAAGATATCTATTTTGTAACCTTCCCCATTACGGGGATCTCTACACGGGAAGCCCGTTATCGAGGTTTTACAGAGACGGTAAGCAGCGATCCTTCCAAGTTAATTACACTGGGAGAGGTTGAAACAGAAAAAAAGATTTTTTCGATTATTGAAAAGGCACAAAAGCGGACAGCTTTCTTTATGATGAATGGTCCTACTCTTTTAGAATTTATGAAGATGCTAAACAAAACAGATTATCGCTACCCTGATGATTTTGGTCTGGGCTCATATGAAGATCTTGATTGGATGGAGGTTCTAAATCCCAATATGTCGTGTATCCGTCAAGATTCCTATGGGCTTGGCTGTGTCGCAGCAGAATGCCTGATTGATAAAATTAAGCATGATGACCAGACTTATAAACCTCAGCTGATCGAGGTTCGTAATGATATCGTACTTCGAAAATCTTTTTAATGGGTTTAGAATGGTTTGAGAAAGGGAGGCAGCAGATAATGGTTTCTCCCTTTTCTTTTTCAATTTTAGATAAGAAAACGCTTGCAAAATATTTTTGGTGTGGTATACTCGAGATAGTGAAGAAAGGTTAAACGTTTAACCAAAAAACGTTATTTATTTTTTGATGATTTAGTTAAACGATTAACTTTAATTTTGGAAGGAGTATAGAGTACAAATGGAAGTCAAAAAAATATTATCGGAGTCTTTACAATCTAGCTATTCGGTAGCCCGACTGCAGCATCAAGATGACGATTATTTGCTGGTAGCCTCGGAAGTTGAAGATGCTTGCTTTGCTTATGACCTCAATCGTTCTTTTGAAAGGACAGTCATTTGGGATGAAATCGGAGGAACTATGAGTATCATCCAGATTCCGGGAACTCTTGATTTCCTAGCAACCCAAAAATTTTACCCTGGCTTTAATGCTAAATCATGTCAAATTGTCAGAGGAAGCTTTTCAGAAGGGCGCTGGACAATTTCCAAGCTGGCAGACTTTCCCTATTTACATCGTTTTGATCTCATTGAACAATCTGATGGCAGCCTTCTCTTTGTTGGTTGTACCATTGCCAATTCTAAAAGTTTTGTTGAAGACTGGTCCGATAAGGGAAAAATTATCGTTGGACAGTTCGACGAACAAAATAACCAATTGGCTGATTTACGAACGCTTCCGCTTAGACTTTGTAAAAATCACGGTTACTACAGTGTTAAAGAGGAGGGGTATTCCTTGATAACAGGCGTTGAAGGAATTATAAAGTTAACCTACCCAGAGTATTCGGATACAAATGACTGGCGATTGGATTTGCTCTTTGGTGAAGAAACAAGCGATATCGTCCAGATTGATTTGGACAGTAACGGCGTTAAAGAAAATGTTATCATCCAAGCATTTCATGGTGATAAATTGCGAGTTTTGAATAATGACTTTACAGCAGAAATTTTTCATCATCCCCAAAAGACTCCTTTTGGGCATTCGATCTGGTCAGGCTATTTCGATGGACAGCCAGTGTTTGTATTTGGATGGCGATCTGATCAGGCTGATTTAATGCTCTACCGAAAGGTCGACGATAAAATTCAGATGAAACTGATTGACTCGGGCGCCTCTTCAAGTAACTGCTTAGCTTTTGAAAAAAACGGTAGAAATTACATTTTTTCTGCGAACAATGGACGCCATGAAGTGGCTTTATACCAGATATCTTTCTAAGAGCCTAGTTCGTGTTTTACAGGAGGTGACAGACCACGTATAGAAAGTGTTAGTCTAGCAGATTACCAAGCAGTTGGTAAAGCTTTACAGTTGCTTCAGAAAAGAGAATTTCTCCAAATTGTGGACGGATAGTATCCAAGTAGGATACTTATCTGCGAATCCTATCTTATCAATTACTGCGTCAAACTGTTTTATCTAAAGTAGCTAATATTAAACAGGACTTTTGTCTCAACCTCGTTTGTTTCCAAGTGCTCAGTACTTAGGGAACAAACCTCTGCCGTATCTTAATAAAGGAGATGAACCATGATTCAAACGCTAATAGGAATTTTGTTATTACTGGTTTTTCTAGGACTAGTTGTTTATGCTGTCAAAGGCGGTAATCTGATGATTGGTATGCTGATTATGGCTATTCTATGGACCGTTATTCCTTTAATTGGCAATATATTGGTCAAGGATCCTCAGTTTATCGCCGATAACAAAGATGTTGTCACAATGTCTTTTAAAGATGTTTTAGCCAATGTCTTTCAAGCGGGACCGGAAGGCTGGGGGCCAGTCTTAGTTAACTTCTGCTTTGGTGCATGGTTTGGCCGTGTTATGCTACAAACCGGCATTGCGTCATCGATTATCAAAAAAACTGTTGAGTTAGGCGGCGATAAACCTGCCATAACAGCAACCTTGCTCTTGGCAGTAACAACAGCCATCTTTACCAGTATGTTCGGTGCAGGTGCTGTTGTTGCTATCGGTGTTATCGTACTGCCGATTATGCTGACTCTAGGTGTCCCTAAGACTTTTTCCTTAGTTGCTTTTATGCTCTCTATTGGATCAGGACTCTACATCAACCCTTTGATCTTCAATCAGTACCAAGCTTTCTATCTAGGTCCTAAGGGTGAACAAACTTATTTCTACAATGCAACTTACTTACATTGGGGATTCATCGCCTTAGCCATTCAGCTGATAATCGCTATTATGATTATTGTCATTTTTGCAAACCGAAAGAAACGCGTTCACGCCTGGGCTGCCAAAACACCTGCTAAAGAACAAGAAGGCAGGGTACCGGCTTTGGCTCTGCTGACACCATTTATTCCGGTTGTATTGGCAATTGGCTTTCAAGTTCCAGTTATTCTTGGTTTCCTCATTGCTAGTTTTTATGCCTTGGCAATCTGCGGCTATCTCAAGAACTTCAAGGCAACTGGTGATATCTTCAATAAAACCTTCTATGATGGGGTTATTGACACAGCCCCCTTGGTCGGCTTCATGCTGATTATTCCCATGTTTAATAAGGCCTCAGAGCTAGCTGTTCCCTACTTTAATGCTTTGTTAGGAGGGGTTATTCCTCATTCTACCCTTATCATTTGTCTAGCTTTTGCTATTCTAGCCCCTTTAGGTTTATTTAGAGGACCGTTTACACTGGCTGGTGCAGGAGCTGCGACTTTAGGCATACTGAAAAGTGTTGGTTTTAGTACAAATCTGCTCTTTCCCTTGATGTATACGCCAACGATTACGATGAATATTTCATCTTGTATTACTCAGTCTTGGATTATTTGGGGTATCAACTATACCAAGGTAACGACTAAGGACTTCCTTAAGATTAGTATCCCTAGCGGTTGGGTCATCAGTGCTATTTTAGCTATGGTTACCTACTTTATGTTCGGTTAAAGGGGGATAGGTTATGTCAGGTAGAAAAGTAAGAATGGGAATTGATGTTGGCGGCACCCATACCAAAGCGGTAGCCATTGATAATGATACGCACGAGATCATTGGAAAGTCCTCCGTAAAAACAACCCATGATGATGAATTTGGTGTAGCCACTGGTGTCGTCACTTCCTTTGTCAACTGTATGCAGGAAAACAATATCTCTCCAGAAGATGTTGTGTTTGTGGCCCACAGTACGACTCAAGCAACTAACGCGTTATTGGAAGGAGATGTAGCTAAGGTCGGTGTACTGGGAACTGCCGGCGGTTTCTTTGAATCATTTTTGGCTAAGCGCCAGACTCATCTTGATGATATTGATTTAGGAACGGGGCGCTACATCAGGATTGTTAATGAGTTTCTGCCGGGAAGGGAATTCACCCAGGAAAATGTCAACAAAAAATTAGATAGCTTAGAAGCACAAGGTGCTCAGGTGATCATAGCTTCCTCTGCTTTCGGGGTTGACGATGCCACCCCTGAACAAAATATTTTAGGTGAAGCTGAGAGCCGGGGGTTAATGGCAAGTACAGCGTCTGAAATCACCAAATTGTATGGCTTAACACGCCGAACACGGACAGCGGCCATCAATGGCAGTATTCTGCCCAAGATGCTGGATACAGCCACACAAACAGAAACGAGTGTTCATAATGCGGGGGTTGAGGTGCCCTTGATGATTATGCGCGGCGATGGCGGCGTCATGGACATTTCAGAAATGAAAAAGCGTCCTGTTCTTACGATGCTGTCAGGTCCTGCAGCCAGCGTCATGGGGGCTCTGATGTACTTGCGGGCTTCGAACGGAGTTTATTTTGAAGTTGGCGGAACTTCTGTTAATATCGGCGTCATAAAAAATGGCCGGCCGGCGGTTGATTATTCTATTGTTGGCGGTCATAAGACCTATATCAGCTCCTTAGATGTCCGTGTCTTGGGTGTTGCTGGCGGCAGTATGGTACGTGTATCCAGGGACGGTGTCGTAGATGTCGGACCCCGCAGTGCCCATATCGCTGGTTTGGATTATGCTGTCTTCTCGGAAACAGAGCGCCTAGAAGATTGTGAATTGGATTTATTCCAGCCTAAGGATGGAGATCCGGAAGATTATGTCCGGCTCCGCCTAAAGGATGGTTCTTATCTGACCATTACTAATAGCTGTGCTGCCAATGTTTTAGGCTTAGTTAGTCCTGATGAGTTTTCTTATGGAAATGTTGAGGCAGCCCGTTTAGCCATGAAACCTGTGGCCGATTACATAGGAACTAGTGTTGAAGAGCTGGCTGAACAAATACTGCATAAAGCTTATGAGAAGATTGAACCTGTCATTATGGAGTTGGCGGAAAAATACAAGCTGGGCCATGACCAAATTTCCTTGATTGGTGTCGGCGGCGGAGCAGCTTCACTGATAGGTTACTGCGCTGATAAGATGGACATCAAATATAAAATTCCAGAAAATGCGGAAGTTATTTCTTCTATTGGGGTAGCCCTTTCTTTGGTTCGCGATGCTGTAGAACGGGTAGTTCCCAATCCAACACCTGAGGATATCCGCTCTATTCGGCAAGAAGCCATTGACAGGGCTGTTGAAAGCGGGGCGGCACCAGCGACAGTTGAGGTGCACGTAGAAATTGATTCCCAAACGTCGAAATTAACAGCCATAGCTTTGGGTTCTACAGAAGTTAAATCCATGGATCTCCTATCTGCTGCGACACAAGAAGAATTGATAGCCTTAGCAGCCGAAGATATGGGCGTACCAGCAGAAAAGGCTGCTATGAGACTGGATGGTGAGTTCTTTAAGATTATTGGCCGAACAGACGGTGATGAGGCTATCCGTATTTTGGACACCAAAGGCTTTATTAAAGTTCAAAGCAGTTCAGGAACAGCAGTAGAGATCCAGGTAAAAGATTATCAGGAGGCTGTTGCAGATTTTTATGAAAAATTGGCCGTCTTCACGACAGACAGCGTTTTGCGGCCGGACTTTTATATCTGTGTCGGTCCAAGAATCATGGACTTCAATGGCAGTATGGATTTTGAGCAAATTCTCCTTTTAATGTCTGTTGAAATGGACATGCTGGATCCTGACGAAAAAGTTATCTTAGTGGCGGTTAAAACACAATTATGATGAATATGAATATCAAGAAAATTTTCTTTCCTAATTCGCAGGCTCCTCCTAAACCGGAGGCAACAGACGCTGCGAGTGTACCAGACTTTGAGACCTTTGTGGAATTGGTTATGGCGATTCCAGAAGAAAAATTTTATCAGGATGCCCTAAAAGCAGATCCTGTTTATGGGCGTATGACAGAAGAACTGAAGGCAGAACTGATTGCTGAAGCTGTAACCTGCGGTTCTGCTTATGCTGAAGGTGTTAGAACAGAAGCCCCCGATCTTCCTGCCTTATTGGAAAGAGAAGGGATTATCTATACCAATCCACCTATACCGAGTGGCGGTAGCTATCTCATTTTTGCCCAGTATGTAGAACCCAATAAAATCACAGTTTTTCAGGACAGTATTGATAAGTTTTTAAATTTGGTGAGTGGGACCAAATACCAGCATGATTTTTCAGAAAAAGCACTTAAGCAGCTGCTGATTGCTCATGAATATTTCCACTATTTAGAATTTAAAGATGCAGCATCAGTGATTACAAAATCGAAAAAAATGGTTCTATGGTCCCTTCTGGGGTATCGTTATCAGACGACCTTCATTTCCTTAAGTGAAATGAGTGCCATGGCTTTTGCGAAAGCTTATCTGGGGTTAGCGTACTCTCCATTTATTTTGGATTGTCTGCTCACCTACGCTTACAACAAAGAAATGTCTTACCAAATTTATCAAAATATAAGAATGGAGTAGAAATATGACAAAGAAAAAAATTCTTGTAACAGGTATCGTTCCTAAAGAGGGGTTAACAAAACTTTTTGAAGATTTCGATGTAACTTATTCAGATAGCGAACCCTTCTCACGCGAGTATGTGCTGGAGCATTTGCCCGAATATGATGGTTGGTTACTTATGGGGCAAAAGGGCGATAGAAAAATGCTTGATGCAGGTAAAAACTTAGACATCATCTCTTTGAATGCCGTCGGTTTTGATCATGTTGATATCGCTTATGCTAAGGAAAAGGGGATTGTGGTAGCGAATTCCCCCCAAGCCGTTCGAGTTCCGACTGCTGAGATGACTTTTGCCTTGATTTTATCAGCTGTTAAACGTCTGGTCTTTTACGATAAGATTGTCCGCAATGGAGAATGGATTGATCCCAGTGAACGCCGCTACCAAGGCCTAACGCTTGAAGGGGCAACATTAGGGGTCTATGGTTTTGGCCGAATTGGATCGACTGTCGCTAAACTGGCGCAGGCATTTGGAATGAAAGTTATCTATAATGATGCCTACCGCCTGTCAGAAGAAAAGGAAAAAGAGCTTAATGTCACCTATGTTGAATTTGAAGAATTGGTTGGAACATCGGATGTTATTACCATTCATGCTCCTTTCCTACCATCGACCAAACATAAGTTTAACAAGGAGATTTTCAAGGCTATGAAGAATCGTAGCTACCTTGTTAATGCTGCGCGCGGCCCAATTGTATCCGAAACCGATTTAATAGACGCCCTTGAAAAGGGAGAAATTGCTGGTGCTGGTTTGGATGTTTTTGAGTTCGAACCAAAGGTTTCGGAAAAACTACGTGCCTTGGATAATGTTATGATGGCTCCCCACGCCGGTACAGGGACTATTGAGGGACGTCGTACTTTAGCAGAAGAAGCGGCAGAAAATATTCGTGCTTTTTATGCCGGACATCCTATCAACGTTGTTAATAAATAGTTCTTAGATCAAGATTAGCTGTGCTCATCTATTTCGCTATTAACGGTTGTTTGCAAAGGGGCTTCTGTAGTATGAGTTAAGGGGAAAAAAAGAGTTTTAAGAGCACAAGATTTCTTCTCCTTGTGTTAAAAATCCCCCGCTACAGCCGATAGCGCAGGCCCAGCTATATTTAATAGATAATAACGGAAACTTACCTAAGGAGATGAGGTTATCTTATGTTAGAAGCTCTGCACAATTTTTTTGATGCTTTTGGAGCATCAGTTGTTGTTCCTGTAATGATTTTTATTGTTAGTTTGTGCCTAAAGGTTAATGCCAAGAAGGCTTTATTCAGTGCCCTGCGTGCAGGTGTCGGTCTAACAGGATTCAGCTGGATCATTTCCTCTTTTTCACCCCTTGTCACTAAGTATATCAAAGCCATGGTTGAATCAACTGGTCTGAATCTGCCCATTGTTGATATTGGCTGGCAGACAGGGTCTCTGACCGCTTTTTCTTCAACGATTGGTTTATCATTTTTTGTCATTGGATTAGTAATTGAATTGGTCATCTTTTTGCTGGGGATTACACGCGTCTTTACCCCAGCTAACCTCTGGAACAACTTTGGTTATATGATTTGGGGGACGCTAGCCTATCAAGTGACCCATAATTTCCTTCTTTCCTTTGCCTTTATGGTTTTTGTTCTTCTCTACTCCTTAATCCTATCAGAAACTGTAGCTGACCGCTGGTCCGATTATTTTGGGATTAAGAATGCGACTGTGAACTCCATCCATAATATTGAAACCCTAGTACCTGCTCTTCTTTTGGATCCCTTGTGGAATGCTCTGGGATTGAGCAAGGTTAAGCTCAACCCAGATTCTCTAAAGGCTAAATTAGGTATCTTTGGTGAACCAATGACCCTTGGCTTTATCCTAGGTCTGATTATCGGTGTGTTGGGCAGTATTAGCCACCTAGGGGATATTAAGGCTTGGGGCGGCATTCTCCAATTTGCAGTAGCTCTAGCTGCTGTTATGACAATTTTTCCCTTGATTACCGGGGTTTTTGCCCAAGCCTTTGCACCTCTTGCTCAGGCCGTTGAACACAATAAGAAGAAGGAAAGTGAGGCAGAGGTCGCAGCAGTCAATAAGAAACGGTGGTTTATTGCAGTCGATGATGGTGTTGGCTATGGTGAGCCGGCAACCATTATATCTGGCCTGATTCTTGTTCCTATCATGGTGCTTGTTTCCCTTCTATTGCCGGGAAATCGAGCTCTGCCAGTTGTTGATTTGATTGCTATACCCTTTATGGTGGAGTCTATGGTAGCCATCACTAAGGGAAATATTTTAAAAACAATTTTAAATGGTATCATTTGGTTCTCTCTAGGTCTCTATGCGGCTTCTTATCTTGGGCCAATTTATACCCAAGCTGTACAGCAAAACAACGCCTCCCTATTACCAGCCGGCGTGGCTATTATTATGAGTTTTAACCTTTTGGCTCATCCTTTGACAACCTTAATTTTTATAGCTTGGGTATCTGGAAATCCGCTTTGGATAGGCTTAACTATTATAATTTACCTCATCGCTCTGCTTTTGTTACGGACACGCCGTGACTCTATCTACACCTACCTTAATAAGATGGCAGATAAAAATAGTGGTTTTGAAGGAAGTTCTGAAAAAATCGTTCTCAGTGAGGACTGATGAACAAGCTAATGGAGGAAAAAACTATGAAAAAAATTGATGGACACGCTCATATTGTGGATGCTATCGCTGGCTTTAACGGAAAAGGTCGTTTGAATGCCCTTGGCGGCGGCTATGCCATTTGGGACGATGGTGAAGTTATTAAATTGATTGAAGATAATCGTGGCGATAGAAATTTTCCAGCAGAATCGCTACTGGATTACATGGATGTCAATGATGTGGAAAAGGCTGTGATTTTGCAGGGGCACCTCAACGGTTATCAGAACTATTACACCTACCAGACCATTAAGAAATACCCTCAACGGTTTACAGGGGCTTTTTCGGTAGACCCTTTTGCAGATAATGCAATAGAAATTGTACAGCGGCATGTCGAAGAGCTAGGCTTCAGAGCACTCAAACTGGAAATCAGTCAGGGTGGAGGTATCCATGGCTATCGCGGCCTCAAGACCCCTTTTCGGTTGGATTCAGACCCGCATGTCAGCAAGATTATGACCTACTTGCTTGATTATCCTGGCTTTGTCATAACTGTTGATTACGGTAACTGGGACCAAATCAGTCATCAGCCGGATGCTATTGCCAACTTGGCGCGCGTTTACCCCAGCCTTGATTTTGTTATCTGCCATCTTTCTTTTCCGCATGCAGATAATCCAAACCGCCTGCGCGCGGAAATTAGCAGCTGGAAAGATCTAGAGAATATTTACACCGATATATCAGCTATTCAAGATATTGACAGGCCCGATAAATTTCCTTTTCCAAAATCGAAGAAGAATGTGCAAATTGCCAAAGAAATTCTCGGTGCTAAGCGCATTATATGGGGAACGGATTCTCCTTGGTCAGCTACTTTTAACACTTATGAGGAGCTGGCAACGTGGCTGGAACATACCGATCTTTTTACGCGGGAAGAATTAGAAGATGTTCTCTATAACAATGCTGAACGTGTTTACTTTAAGACAGAATTTGTCAAGGCTAATCACGAGGCTTTTGATCCAGCTACTAAAGACTTGAATTTATAGGCAATAGAGCTGGGAAGACCTTCTCAGCTCTATTTATTATTTTTATAGGAGGTAACATCATGCGATATTTTTTAAGCATTGATTACGGTGGTACCAATACAAAATCTGTCATATTTGATGAAAATGGTCAGCAATTAGCTGTCTCATCTTTTGAAACATTGCGTATCGAAAATAAACCGGGTTACAGAGAAGTTGATCTGGAAGCAACTTGGCAAGCCATCAGCCATGCTACTAGGAAGGTTATTGAAAAATCTGGCATTCACAGTCAGCTTATTTCAGCAGTTGCCTGTATCGGACATGGCAAGGGACTCTATCTACTAGATAAAAAAGGACATCCTTTTAAACGCGGTATTCTTTCGACAGATAACCGAGCTGCAGCCTTAGCCCAAGAGCTTGAGCAGCGAGTATCAGAAATTTGGCCCTTGACCCAGCAGCATATGGTTAGTGTCCAGAATCCCATTCTTTTACGGTGGTTGAAGGAACATGAACCAGAGCTTTATCAGGAAATTGGCGCCATCTTATCTGCTAAAGATTTTGTCCGCTTTAAATTGACCGATAAGATCAACCAGGAGTACGGGGATGCTTCGGGAAATCACTGGATTAATTTTAAAACTGGGACCTATGATGAAGCCATTTTAGACTTTTTTGGCATACCTGAAATGAGCTCTGCCCTCCCCCCTCTAGTTGATTATGCTCAAGTTGTAGGGGGCGTCAGCAGGGATGCTGCTCAAATGACTGGTCTGATTGAGGGAACTCCTGTTATTGGCGGTTTATTTGATATTGATGCTTGTGCTATTGGCTCAGGTGTCTTAGACAACGATGTTTTTAGCGTGATTTCAGGGACGTGGAATATCAATACCTATTCCAGCAAAACAGCGGCTGATCAAGTCAGCGGTCATATGAATTCCTACTTCCCTAACCGTGATTTTCTAATTGAAGCCAGCAGTCCAACATCTGCCGGTAACCTTGATGCGGTTCTTAAAATGCTGATGGCCGAAGAAATCAAAAATAGTCAGCAGGAAAGCGGTTCGATCTACGATAACCTAGAAGTTTTTCTGCAAGAGACCAATGCTTCCTACACCCCTGTCTTATTTTTCCCCTTTCTTTACGGCAGCAATCTCGGTCAGGAAGCCAGAGCCAGTTTTTTTGGCTTAAGTTCAACGACTACCAAGTCTCATCTGATCCGTGCTGTTTATGAAGGGATTGTATTTGCACACAAACAGCATATCGATCAACTTGTAAAAACAAGGGGTCGCAAGCCCAAAAAGATCAGACTATCAGGTGGCGCTACTAATTCAAAAGCCTGGATGCAGATTTTTGCAGATGGTCTGGCCATTCCCATCGAAACTGTTGAAGGGAGTGAGTTGGGTGCCCTAGGAGGTGCGATCGCCTGTTTGCAGGCAATTGAAGGTTTGAGTTTAGGCGAAGCTTGCTGCAAGATGGTGAGACCTAAAGATTACTTTGCCCCATCTGAGGCAGAGCATGCCTGCTATGAAGAAAAATATCGCGTTTACCAGAGTCTAATTAAGGCTATGCAGCCAAACTGGGAATCATTAATTGCTCTGGAGAATCTTAATGGATTGACCAAAAGGAGTTAGCATGAAAAAAGAGGATATTATCGTTAACAGTATCGCCTTTTTAAAGGATTTACAGGCTGGTAAAACTCAAGAAGAATTGCTTGCAGATGTTCATGATTTAGGATTTAGAAGCTTTGAAGTCCGGCGTGAATTTATCAATGATAGAAAGACTGAGCTTTCTGGATTAAAGAAAAAAGCTGATAGCTACGGAATATCGCTATTTTACAGTGTTAATGAAGATTTGTTCGTCAACAGCAAAGTTAACCCTTTACTGCCAGTTCTTTTTGAGGAAGCAAGGGTTTTAGCAGCTCCTTTTATTAAGTTAAATACGGGTGACAGTCAGGAGGTCACTGATCAAGAGTTAAAAAAATTGTCAGCTTTCCCTCTTGATGAGATCGGTATACGAGTGGAAAATAATCAAACACCTTGTCATGCCAGTCTAGCCAACTGTCAACACACGATGAATATGATAGGGGCTGCGGCCCTGCCTATTAGTTTCGTGTTTGATACGGGCAATTGGGCCTGGGTTCATGAATCCATTGAAGAGGCTAAAGAAGCTTTAGCTTCAGTTACTACTTATCTTCACTGCAAGAATTATAAGCTGGTCAATAATAAGCCCCAGCTAAGCGTCAGTCTATTTGAAGGTGAGTTGGATATCCGTCAGCTTACAAAGGCTTTTCCTTCTTTAGAATATCTGGCTTTAGAGTATCCATCAACTCCTGAGGGGCTTAGGCGTGATGTGAATCGGCTCATTGGCCTTGATTAAAAAACAAGAAAGACTAATTTCTTTCTTGTTTAGAAAGGGAATTCAGGATAAAAACTGATTAGGCAAGACAGATTTCTTAGGGTTTTTAGAGACTCTGTGGGATTCATCTACTTTATAGGAGTTTCTTATACTCTTTGAGTGTTAATATCCTCGCAAATGATGAGAGGAGGAAAAAGTGATTTTTTTAGATAAACGAAGCTATGCCCTACTCAATTATTTACTAAAGCTGGAAGAGCCAGAAACGATCATGGACATATCAAAGGCTTTGAATCAGTCTCGGAGAAAAATTTATTACCATCTTAATAAAATCAATGAGGCCCTGCCCTTGGGAGTCGATAAAATTGTCTCCTATCCTAGGATCGGTATCGTATTGAATGCCCAACAAAAAATGGCCTGCCGTGATTTAATGAGCCAGCTGGATGATTACTCTTATGTCATGAGTGTAGAAGAGCGTCAGCAGCTGATACTGCTCTATATCAGTGTGGCATCAGCCCGAGTGACAATTGATAGAATAATGAGTTTGACCGACGTTTCTCGCAATACAGTTCTAAATGACCTCCAAGAAATACGGCAGCAATTAGCGGATGATACCTTTGGAATTAATCTTCAAGTGGGCAAATCAGAAGGGTACTTTTTGGCCTGCCCAGCCCTGATCAAAATCCAATTTTCCTACAAACTCTTGCAAACCATCATTTATAAAGGCAGTGAGGCCTTCAAGGATATTGTTTACCTAAAAATTAAGGAATATTCGCCCAATAATCTTTATTTTTCCGAAAAAATGCGTGATTATTTAAGTGAACAGGTAGAAAGACTGAGCGACAAATTGGGAAAAAAAGTCAATCGCTATGATCGTCAGTTTATGGCTAGGGCCCTTCCCTATTTGCTAAGTGCTTATCGCAACATGGTCTTATCTGAGGAGGATAAACTTGCTTTCAAACGTGAGTTTACCCTAGCTCGAGAGCGTAAGGAGTACAGTTTAGTGCAAGATTTAGCAGATGGGGTTTATCAGACCTTTAATCTTCGGTTGGATGAATTGGAAAAATCTATTGTAGCTCTTTTAATTCTGTCTTTTCGTAAAGATCGTGATGAACATGCGGACAGCCATGATTATGATGATATGCGCCAGCAGCTGGATCTATTTCTAAAAAAATTTGAAACTCTCTATTATTATGATGGCTTTGAGCACAGGGAGCTGCTTCTGGACCAATTAGTTGCCCATTGTAAGTCGATGCTTTATCGGAAAACCTTTAATATTCCTTCCATTAATCCTTTGACCAAGCAGATAAAAGCGACCTACGGGCAACTCTTTGCCCAGACAAAATCCTGTGCAGATATTTTAGAAAGGGCGTGGATTATTAGCTTGACAGACGATGATATCGCCTATTTAACCGTTCATCTGGGCGGAGAATTGGAAAGGGAAAACCAGACTGAAGCGCGGTTTGATAAAGTCAGAGTAACCTTGGTCTGTGATGATGGTGTCGGTGTCCAAAGATTCTTCCTGTGCCAGTGCCAGCGGTTACTTCCTCATACTCAAATTGAGGCCGTCTTTACATCAGAGCAGTTTCATAGCATTCATGATCTGTTAACATCAAGCTTTGTCATCACGACTACGGATTCAACAGTTTTAGAGTCACCAGTACCAGTCTTGCAGGTGCACGCTATCCTAACGGATGAGGACAGTGTCAGGATGATCCGCTTTATTCGAGGAGAACACGAGAAAGACAGCAGCCTTGAGGAGACTTTGCGGGCCTCTGTTCATCCCTATGTGAAGGATAGCAAAGATGCCTATGCTCTGGTCAAAGAGATAGAAAAGATCTTTTATCAGGAGTTACTGAAAGATGTTAAAAATATATGAGGTTTTTGGAAGCTGAAAGTCAGGCATTTTCAGGTAAGAAAATAAGTTCAAGTCAGACAAAGTTTTGAGTGCTTAACTGCTTGCCAGTCCAAGGGCATTATGCTAGACTAAAACCATCTTAAAACTTAAGAAAATTACAGTGTAAGGAGATTATTTTATGGTAAAAATGGTCTTGGGGAGTTCAGATACCCAAGCGAGTTCCGTGGCGACGCTAGCCGATAACTACACGACTGGCTTTGAGAGTATCCTCTCAGCGATTTCCACGCTGAAGGGTTCCGATAAACTCAAGGGGACAGCCTATACCAATGCCAAGGAGTATGGAGATACGGTTGTCACTCCCTTGGCTAAAGGGATGATTCTTTTAGCCGAAGCGGCTAAGACCGATACGCAGATGTTGCCGGATAGGTACCGCTCAGATGTGGGCGAGGATGAGTTATCCGATGATACGGAGGTTTTGTCGGCAGAGATCGAAGCCCTGAATACCACCATCAATACCAACAATTCGCTTTTGGAAGGGATGGCGTCTGACGATCCCAATAGGACAACTGCAGAGAATGCGGTGAACAGTGATACAGCGGAGCGGGACAAGCGCCAAAAGAAGCTGGATAAGATCAATGCTTACGACGCAGCATCGTCCGGTTTCTTTAGTGATATAGCTGGACTTGAGGCTGATGTCAGCTCAGGCTTAACGCTGTTAAACCAAGGGATTGCCGGGTTCAACGGGAGCTTCACTATGCCGAGTAAGGGTCAGCTCAAGTGGGCGAAGAACATCAACAAGGAGTTCAAGCAGTACCAGAACTACCAATCCGCTGTCGCTAAGGCCCAGAAGGGTGAGGAGCTTTCTGAAGAAGAAGCTAAGGCAGTTGAAGCTTACAAGAAGAAGCACCCAGGGTTGGAAATTGATAAGTCTGTGACGAAAGCGTCGAATGATCAACTGGCTGCTGCCAAAGCAGAAAAGTCTGCTCAGGATCTCTCTGAGGAGACTGGTATCAGTTATGAAGCTGCTTTAAACTATATATTAACCGGTAAAATTGGCAGTGATATGAAGAAAATAGTAGATTCTTCAGAAACTGCCGGTAAAATCGTAAAAAATGCGAGGAAGGAGTTTTTAGAAAATAAATATGTAAAAGCCAGTAAGATTACGACCGATAAGGCTGGAAATGTTAAAGTCGGCAATAAAATGCTTTATAATAAAGAGACAGGCCATGTCTATGATGCCAATGGAAATAGAGTTAAAAGAGGAAAGGCACCGCACGGTCAATCTGAAAACAGCCAGTATAAAAAGGCTGTTGGAGAAGATATTGATCCCGATAAGACTTACGTTGGAAAAGAGCGTGGCTTTAATGCCGAAGGTTTCAAAACCGCTAAAAAATCTGCTAAAATCGCTGCCAAAAATGGCTTAAAAGTTTGGGATGACTTTGACTGGCGAAAATCCAACATGAAAGGTGTTGGTAAAGTTGGTAAAGCTTTAAAGGGTCTTGGAATGCTCTCCTCAGCAATTGAGCTTACTGGTAATGTGAAAGAGAACTTCATTGATGATAAGAAGTCATCAGTGGGTGAGAAAATCAAAAACTTTACAGCTGATGAAGGTGGGGATATTGTGACAGGCGCAGCTTCGGCATCAGCTGGGGCTGCAGCTGGAGCAGCAATTGGGAGCCTGATTCCGATTCCAGGTGTCGGAACCGTTGCTGGTGCAGTTGTTGGATATGGTGTTGGTAAATTGTTAGATCATAAATGGGGTAAATCAGAGAACTCTTCTGCCTCTGGAGCAATTAAAAGTGGTATAAAAGGCCTTTTAGGAGGATAGCATGGCAAAACACAAGAAAAATAAAAAGGATTCTCCTATTGATCCTAATCAAATTCATCCCTCCATTAAATACGGAATTCCACTTGGGAATCTAAGCATTTTATCTTGGTTGAATATCTTTTTCGTCATAGGCTTCACTTTAATCTTAAAAGCGAGGGGTGGTTATCTCTGGTTGCCCTTTTTAGGAGCTTCGATTATTACCGGAGTCAGTTTGATCATCTCATTCTTTGATACATTTGTTGAAAAGTACCAAATTTTCACCTATATTCTGATCTTTTTGAATGCCTTGATTACGACATTGTGGATGACCTTCGGAGGAATGGCATTATACGTTTCAGAATGGATAGTTATCAGCGACGAGCCTGTCCCTGCCCGTGTCTGGAGTTACCTTATCCCCGTGATAATCTTATTCAGTGTCAGCCTTGTTAGCTTTACCATTTATCATCAAAACATGATTGTGCTAAAGCTCAACAAGGGAAGGGCTGTTTCTTATCCGATTAGCCTAGGAGCTATCGTTAGCACTACTATATTAGGAAGGCATAGCAATTCTCCGTTATCAGACACTATTGCTGCCATTATATTTGCTGTTGTTGGTGCTGGATTATTTCCGGGAGGGGCTGTTGGTGCTCTATTTTGTATCATTGACCTGATCAAACACCCAGAATTAAAACAATATTATAATGAAAAGGATTAAAAAATGACAACTAATTATTTACCACTCGGCAGTGTTGTCCGCCTAGAGAATGGAGACACGAAACTCATGGTTATCAGCCGTTTTCCCTTATATGAAAACAATGGAGAAGTAGGATATTTTGATTATTCTGCATGTGCCTATCCTAAGGGACACGATAATGAGGAATCGTATTTCTTTAACAACGAAGATATCGCAGAAGTCTTCTTTGAGGGTTATGTAGATGCGAGCGAAAAAGAAGCCCAAGCCGTTTTTGAGCGACAGCTGGAACAAATCACAGTTCCCCACTTTAAAGTGGAAGATATGGACAATCAGGTTTAACATTAACTGACAGCCATCCTAAACTATCAGCCAATAGGCTGATTTTTTAATAGGTCACGATTCTAAGCTTTACCATGCTAGACAGCCTAGTTTTGAACACAAAAAAGTGTGAGACTTGGTCTTTTTTTCAAGAAGCGTGGATACTATACTGAACATATAAGAAAAAATACTTTGGAGGTATTAAAATGGCCAATGTAAAAGATATTACACGTGAGTCTTGGATTCTTTCGACTTTTCCAGAATGGGGAACTTGGCTCAATGAAGAAATTGAAGAAGAAGTGGTTCCAGAAGGCAACTTTGCCATGTGGTGGCTGGGTAACTGCGGTGTTTGGATCAAGACACCGGGTGGTGCCAATGTTGTCATGGATCTGTGGTCAAACCGCGGTAAACATACGAAACAGGTAAAGGATATGGTACGCGGTCACCAGATGGCTAATATGGCCGGTGTGCGCAAATTGCAGCCTAACTTGCGCGTGCAACCCATGGTCATTGATCCCTTTGCCATCAATGAATTAGACTACTATCTCGTTTCTCATTTCCACAGCGACCATATTGATATCAATACGGCTGCAGCTATTGTCAATAATCCTAAATTGGATCATGTTAAATTTGTCGGTCCTTATGAATGTGGTGAAATTTGGAAGAAATGGGGCGTTCCCGAAGATCGTATTATTGTTATCAAACCGGGCGAATCCTTTGAATTTAAAGATATTAAAGTAACAGCCGTCGAGTCCTTTGACCGGACCTGCTTGGTAACCCTACCGGTTGAAGGAGCAGACCAGCAAGATGGCGAATTAAAAGGTCTGGCTGTAACAGACGAAGAAATGGCTCGTAAGGCTGTCAACTATGTCTTTGAAACTCCTGGCGGAACGATTTATCACGGTGCAGATTCGCACTTCTCGAATTATTTTGCTAAACACGGTAAGGATTTCAACATCGATGTTGCTATTAATAACTATGGGGACAATCCAGTTGGTATCCAAGATAAGATGACCTCTATCGATCTTTTGCGCATGGCTGAAAATCTGCGTGCTAAAGTTATCATCCCAGTTCACTACGATATCTGGTCTAACTTCATAGCATCAACTGATGAAATCTTAGCCCTCTGGAAGATGCGCAAGGAACGGTTGCAATACCAATTCCATCCATTTATCTGGGAAGTCGGTGGAAAATACACCTATCCACAGGATAAGGATAGGATCGAATACCATCACCCACGCGGCTTCGATGACTGTTTCGAACATGATTCTAATATTCAATTCAAGGCTCTGCTCTAATGTGACCCTTTGAAAATCCTAGATAATCAAGAAAAAACTTGACTTTAGATGGGACTGAGACAAGAGTCTCAGCTCCTCTTTTATTAGTAAGAAAAAATGTAATATAAAGAGCTAAGCTCAAGTTATATGAACTAGTTAGTTACTAATTAGAAAGAAGTGATACTATGACAGAATTTGATAGCAAGGGCTACCTTGCTAAAGTCGATGCTTGGTGGCGGGCGGCCAACTATATTTCCGTAGCTCAGATGTATCTGAAAGATAATCCTTTACTTCGCCGTGAGGTAAGCAAAGAGGATGTCAAGGTCCATCCTATTGGCCACTGGGGCACTATTGCTGGACAAAATTTTATCTATGCCCATCTCAATCGTGTTATCAATAAGTATGATTTGGACATGTTTTACATTGAAGGTCCCGGTCACGGCGGCCAGGTCATGGTGTCTAACTCTTATATTGATGGTTCTTACACCGAGCGCTACCCCAACATCACTCAGGATGAAGCCGGTCTCAAAGAGCTTTGCAAAATCTTTTCCTTCCCTGGAGGAATTGCCTCTCACGCAGCGCCCGAAACACCGGGATCGATCCATGAAGGTGGGGAATTAGGCTATGCTCTGTCGCATGCGACAGGAGCTATTCTAGATAATCCTGATGTCATTGCGGCGACCGTCATTGGAGATGGCGAGGCCGAAACAGGCCCGCTCAATGCTGGCTGGTTCTCCAATACCTTTATCAACCCAGTCAACGATGGTGCTGTCCTGCCTATTCTTTACCTCAATGGCGGTAAAATTCATAACCCAACCATTCTTGCCCGTAAGACAGATGAAGAATTAACTCATCTTTTCCAAGGATATGGCTGGAAACCTTATTTTGTTGAAGGAAATAATCCTGAAGTCATTCATAGTCAAATGGCGGAAACTTTGGATAAGGTTATTGAGAAAATCAAGGCTATTCAAACTCAGGCCCGCCAGAAACCAGCCGAGAAAGCCCAACAAGTCCAATGGCCTGTTCTTATTGTCCGGATACCGAAAGGTTGGACCGGTCCTAAAGAATGGAATGGCGAACCGATTGAAGGCGGGTTCCGAGCCCATCAGGTTCCTATTCCTGTTGAAGCTGGACACATGGAAAATATTGATGTCCTGATAGATTGGCTCAAGTCCTATCGCCCAGAAGAACTTTTTGATGAAAAGGGTTATGTCAAAGAAGAAATCCGTGTGATTTCACCCAAGGGCAATCGTCGCATGTCTATGAACCCTATCACCAATGCGGGGGTTGTCAAAAAACTTGATTTGGCAGATTGGCGCAAGCATGCCATTGACACCTCAAAACCTGGCAGTATCATGAAGCAAGACATGATTGAATTTGGTAAGTATGCTGCTGATTTAGTCAAGGCCAATCCTGACAATTTCCGTATCTTCGGGCCAGACGAAACCAAGTCCAACCGCTTAAATAATGTCTTTATAGCGACTAATCGCCAGTGGTTGGCCCCTCGTGACAAATTCTATGATGAATGGATTTCACCTGTAGGCCGGGTTATTGATTCCCAGCTCTCTGAGCATCAAGCAGAAGGTTTCTTAGAAGGTTATGTTTTGGCCGGCCGCCATGGTTTCTTTGCTTCTTATGAATCCTTCCTGCGAGTGGTTGATTCTATGATCACCCAGCACTTCAAATGGCTGCGAAAATCCAAGACTCATACGGATTGGCGTAAAAATTATCCATCTCTCAACTTGATTGCCACATCGACCGTCTTCCAACAAGACCATAATGGCTATACCCACCAAGATCCGGGACTGCTGACACATCTGGCTGAGAAAACGCCTGAATACGTTCGTGAATACCTACCAGCCGATTCTAACTCCCTCTTTGCAGTCATGGAATACGCCTTAGCCGATGAAGACAAGGTCAATGTGATTGTCACTTCAAAGCACCCGCGTCCACAGTTTTACTCTGTTGCGGAAGCGCAAGAGTTAGTCAAGGAAGGTTACAAGGTCATTGACTGGGCTTCTAATGACCACGACGGAGAACCTGACATTGTCTTTGCAGCTGCAGGTACTGAACCTAATCTAGAGGTATTAGCAGGAATTTCGCTTCTCCACAAGGCTTTTCCAGAAGTGAAAATTCGCTTTATCAATGTTGTAGATATCTTAAAACTCCGCTCACCTGAGGTTGATCCGCGTGGCTTGTCTGATGAAGCCTTTAACAAACTCTTCACTACAGATAAGCCGATCGTCTTTGCTTATCACGGTTATGAAGGCCAAATTCGCGATCTCTTCTTTAACCGCGACAATCACAAGGTCTACATCCATGGTTACCGTGAAAACGGGGACATTACAACGCCATTTGATATGCGAGTCATGTCTGAAATGGATCGCTTCCATATCGCTAAAGAGGCAGCCCAAGCTGTCCTTGGTGATAAAGCCCAAGGTTTTGCCCAAGAGATGGCAGACAAACTAGCCTATCACACCGCCTATATTCGTGAACATGGTGATGATATCCCAGAAGTTCAAAACTGGCAGTGGGAAACTATTGACTAATATTAGCAGAAGCAGGATTGAAAGATGATCCTGCTTTTTTTAGTACGGGTATGATACTAGTAATTAAAAATCAGAAAAAACCTAGAAATTCTGCTACAATAACTATAAGTAATTCTTAAAATAGGAGAGTATTGTGCCAGATTTTAAATTAGTTGCAACAGATATGGATGGGACCTTTTTGCGGGACGATCGAGGATTTGATAAAGAGCGTCTGCACCGCCTGTTACCAAAATTTAGAGAACAAAATATTCTTTTTACTGTAGCCAGTGGACGTGCCATGTTGGCCTTAGAAAAGGTTTTTGAAGGATTTGAAAAGGACATCGCCTTTGTAGCTGAAAATGGCTCCTTTGTTCAGTATCAAGATGAGATTCTATTCGAAGCTCAGATGGATAAGGATTTCTATCTTGCTATTATTCAACTGATTGAAAAACTCCCTGACCTAAGTGGCTTTCTTTTATCGGGCCGCAAGGGGGCTTATACGTCTGAGAAAGCGCCTAATAGATATGTTACCTTTGCCAAATACTATTATGAAAATGTTCAACGTGTGTCGGATTTCTCTGCTCTTGATGATGATATTTTCAAAATTACAGTCAATTTTACAGAAAAAACAATCCATGAGCGTGAAGCTTGGCTCAATGAAACTTTGCACGGCGCAACTGCTATGACAACAGGTTTCCAGTCTCTGGATATCGTTCTTTCTAATGTTGATAAGTCAACAGGTCTGAGGGCGATGTGCCAGCAGTTAGGCTTACAGGCAGAGCAGGTTTTGGCTTTTGGTGACAATATGAATGATTACCAAATGATGGCATATGCTGGAACAGCCATTGCTCCAGCGAATGCCCGTCAGGAAATCAAAGCCATCTCCAATACTATTATTGGTCACTGCAATGATGAATCGGTTATTGCTTATATGGAAGGATTAGTCAAATAAATGTCGGATATTAAACTATTAGCTTTGGACTTGGATGGTACCCTATTCAACAGCAAGAAGGAAATCAGCTCTGAAAATCGCAGAGCCTTAAGAGAAGCACATCTGCAAGGGATAAAGGTTGTGATTACTACGGGTCGCCCTCTCCCTGCCATTGGTAATCTCCTAGAAGAACTAGGGCTAATTAATTCAGATGATTATAGTATCACCTTCAACGGCGGGCTAGTTCAGCGTAATACAGGTGATATTTTAGCTAAGCATGAATTAGCATTTACAGATGTTGAAAAAATTCATAGCATCCTAGAGCCACTCGGTCTTCCCGTAGACATTCTCAGTGACGGCCTTGTTTACAGCATCCCCAGCCAAGGGCATAAATCTCAGTACCACAAAGCTAATCCCCTCTTAACCTTTGTGGAAATTTCAGGCTTGTCTGCCTTGCCTAGAGACATCGTTTATAATAAAATAGTGACCGTGTGTGATAGCGATTATCTGGATCAGCAAATTGCCAAGTTACCAGTATCACTCTCTCACAGCTATGAAGTTTTCAAATCGCGAGATATCATCCTCGAAATTATGCCCAAGGGTGTTCATAAAGCGGTAGGCCTGCAGCTACTCTGCGATTTTCTCAATTTAGATCGCAGGCAAGTCATGGCTGTTGGTGATGAAGAAAACGACTTATCTATGTTAGCTTGGGCAGGCTTAGGTGTTGCTATGGCTAACGGTATTTCTAAAGTTAAGGAGACAGCTAATGTCGTCACAAGAAGAACAAATGAAGAATCTGGTGTAGCAGAAGCCATTGACCAGTATATTTTAAAGAAATAAGGAGATATTTATGGGATTATTTGATCGACTATTTGGCAGAAAAAAAGACAGGCAAGAGGATAGTTATGCCTCGACGGAAGTGTCTGAATCCTTAGAGCAAGTGGGAACAGCTTCTTCTCAAGCACCCCTGTATTCTTCTGAGGCCAAAGAGACAACAACCAGGTCCGACAGCTCACAGTTCTCTGAGGTTGGAGAAAAGCTTCAAGTGGAAGATGAGTCTGCTTTAACCCAACTTCCCCAGGATGAAAGCCAAAATGTGGATCCAAACTGGGTTGAGGATGTTTTGAGTTCCGAAAACTTTATGGCAGACTACAATGCCTTGAAATCTTCACTAGCTCAAGACAACGAGCTGTTGTCTGAAAATACCGCTGCCACCTCCGAAGCTTTGGCAGAGCTAGAAGATCAAGGCAGTGAAGATGGGGGTAAAGATGAGAGATTTAGTACTCTGTCGAATCAGGAAGAGACGAACCCCCTTGATCTTCAGCCTTCCCTTGAAGAAGATGAAGCTGTCTCGCCGGTGGCCGATAGTAATAGAGTGAGCGATCAGCTAGCGGATAACATTGATTTTCAGGAAACAGTAGTTGATCCACATCAAGCAGGAGAATCTACCCAAGATGCCGCTCAGGTCTCTGAGGAAGTTACTTCTCCCCCCAATCAATCAGTACCTTCTCCCTCATCAATTAGTCAGGAAAGTGAGCAAGAAAAGTACAATCGCAGCCTCAAGAAAACACGAACTGGCTTTGGTGCTCGTCTCAATGCTTTCTTTGCGAACTTTCGCCGCGTTGACGAGGATTTCTTTGAGGACTTAGAGGAACTCCTGATTCTTTCAGATGTAGGAGTACAGGTAGCAACCAACTTGACCGAGGAGTTGCGTTATGAAGTGAAGTTGGAAAACGCGAAAAAGTCAGAAGATGTCCGTCGTGTCGTCATTGAAAAATTAGTTGATATTTATGAAAAAGATGGGCAATTCAATGAAGCCATCAACTTTCAGGAAGATCTAACGGTTATGCTCTTTGTTGGTGTCAATGGGGTTGGTAAAACCACTTCTATCGGCAAACTAGCCTATAAATATAAACAAGAGGGCAAAAAGGTTATGCTAGTCGCAGCTGACACTTTTCGTGCAGGTGCTGTCGCTCAGTTAGTTGAATGGGGGCGTCGTGTTGATGTTCCCGTTATCACTGGTCCCGAAAAAGCTGACCCAGCCAGTGTTGTCTTTGATGGGGTACAGAAGGCTGTCATGGAAAGAGCTGATATCCTAATGATTGATACCGCTGGCCGCTTACAAAACAAGGATAATCTCATGGCTGAGTTAGAAAAAATTGGCCGTATTATTAAGCGTGTTATTCCTGAGGCACCGCATGAGACCCTTCTAGCTCTTGATGCTTCAACAGGACAGAATGCCCTTAGCCAAGCCAAGGAATTCTCAAAAATTACCCCTCTAACTGGTTTGGTTCTAACGAAAATTGACGGTACAGCTAAGGGAGGTGTTGTCCTAGCTATTCGTGAAGAGCTAGATATTCCAGTTAAATTTATTGGATTTGGTGAGAAGATTGATGACATTGGGGAGTTCCACTCAGAAGAATTCATGCAGGGACTTCTAGAAGGCTTACTTTAATAAGATGATACGAAAAAAACGACTGCTTTTATTATATTAAACTCAGTCGTTTTTTTCTCGGTCTTGTCATCTGGCTCTAACTGGCGCAGTGCTACGTACGCTGACCTTAATTTCAGAAGATGTCACAGCAAAATTCCGCATTCTTATCTTTCGGTATCAGGCCAGTGATAAGTATAAAAAAAGTCTGCCTTTAAAGCAGACCTTTTTTACTGCCTCATTGGAGAAGCGAGACAGTAAAGAAGTAGTAGTTAGGATGTAATATTTATTATTAGTTTAGATTACTCTTAAAGGTCAAATTAGGAAAGAATGATTACATTGGAAAAAAATAAAAGTAACCTAGTCTATAATTTATAAATGTTACACCTACTAATAGTATAGCGAAATACTAAAATATGACGATAGGAAAATCCTAAAATGTTATTTTTTACTCTTGAAATGTTATTTTATGATATTTTAATACTAAAATATCATAGGATACCGGCTTCTTCAAAAAACACGGTAGACATAAGGATTTTCTGGCTTAGAAACTTCTTTACAGTCCTCAATGTTTAGAATTGGCAGACTTTGCTGGAGGGTCTGATTATACTCGATACGGATTGTTCCTTTGGCCTCAACCCAAGTGTTGTTGGCAAAGTGTTGGGAACTACCAGTTGTTGAAAGGCCATAAACACCAGAGTCAGCAATACAATGAATAATACCAAAGCGAAAAAGGAACTGATAATCTTTTTGGTTTTGATCATTGTAAATAAAACCAGTATAGCGAACACTTTTACCGACAAATTTATCAGGATAAAGATAAATCAGTTCCATGACTTCCATATAATTCTCAGTTGTAATCGTAATTTCATCTGTTTTCAGATAAGGCTGTATTTCTTTTTGCATCTCAGCCTCGTAAGCTGAGGATGTAAAATAGGCTGACGTATCAGGTTTCAGATATTGGACAGTAGTACCGTCTGCACTAGTTCCTCTAGACGAGCCAGCCGCCAGAGGGAAGCTATATCCCTTAGCTGATACGGTCGTTGAATTGAGAGTTACAGTCGGCACCAACAGACCGACAGCAACGGGGAAGACTAGTATAACAGGACTGGTTAACTTGGCCCAGTACCCCTTCAAATGACTGTGCAGTCTCATATTTTTCATCCAAATGACCAACTGCACAATGGCTAGGATAAAAGAGAGTACCATAGAGAGATAGGCCAAATAGGAGTAGTGAACATTGATATACTGATTGAGCTTGCCGGAGAGTTGCAAATACATGGTTAACTCAAAATAACCGGCTAAGATTAAAAAGCGAATCATTTATATCACCCCCACAAATAAGCAATACAGAATAATCACAATGCTGGATACGCCGATAAATTGTCCGATAAATCTGGTCTTGAAAGATTTGACCATCATCATAAGATTTTTAATGTCTACCATAGGTCCAATGAGTAAAAAGGCTAAGACAGGTTCGACTCCAAAGGTTGACAGGAGACTGGCGCCAATAAAAGCATCCGCTTCGCTGCACAGAGATAGAATAAAAGCCATCAACATCATAACGAGAATAGCTAGAAGCGGTGTGCTGCCTACGGTATGCAACAATCGGGTTGGGATGTAAATCTGCATGCTGGAAGCGACCAAGCTGCCAAAGATGAGGTAGCGGCCAGTGTCAAAAAACTCGTCAACAGCATGTGCTAAAGCCCGAAAAATTTTCTGTCCGAATCCTAACTGACTAAAGTCCTCCTGCTCATGACCAACAAAGTTATCCTTCAAAATTTTATCATCAACAAAAAAACCAAGCAAGATTCCCAGACTGACCGCCACGATGACTGCTCCTAACAGGCGTAAACTTAAGATATAAAAAGAGTTTCCAAAAGCTGAATAGGTAGCAAAGAGGACGATGGGATTAATAATGGGAGCCGTTGTCAGAAAAGGAACGGCTGTATAGCTGGGAACCTTCTTTTCCAAGAAACGGGTGATGATAGGGACAATTCCGCACTCACAGGATGGGAAAATGAAACCAATGAAAGTCCCAAAAAGAATTTTCAAAAATTTCTGTTTTGGGAGATACTTATTAACCCGCTCCGGTGTCAGGTAGACTTCAATAAAACCTGACAAAATGGATCCTAAAAGGACAAAAGGCAGTGCCTCAATGATAATGGACAAAAAGATGGCCAACCATTGAAGGACACTGTCTGGTAAGTTCTGAAAAATAGCCATAAGATTTACTTCTTATCCGCCTGTTTATCTTGCTTTTGCTTGGATTTAGGGTCATCGCCGCCTTCAAAATCAGGGAAGGATGCGAAGTCCCCTAGCATTTTTTCGAGCTCATCTGTTTTTTTATATTGAATAGCCATAACTTACCTCCATATTCTTAGACTCCATTATACTATAAAATACCTGTGAAAGTCTGTTTAAAATCACATAGCCGCTTTGCACTAAAATCACGACAACTTATAGGGATTTATGCCACTGTTGTAAGTAAGCAGTCTCTATCATTATTCACTAAGGGCTTTAAAGAAAAACCTAAATCAAAACTATAACGCAAAATTTTTCTATGATATAATAGACGGTAATCAAATAAGTAAGGTATGAGTGAGTTATGAATCAAAAAGAATGGATAGAGCTTTTTCAGTCAGTCAATGGCCGAAAACCAACTAAGGACGAACTTGTAGCGGCCGCCAAGGCAGGAGTCATAGCTAATGGTAAGAATCAGCAGCCTGCTAAAGATGCAGCCGCTAAGGGGCAAAAGAAGGGTGCAGTTTTTTCTAGACCGCCAGTAGACGAGCCTGCTTGGCAGTCTGAACAACATCAGCAATCGCAGACGGCGAGCCGCAAGGAAGTTTCTGCTAAAGCGAAGAAAAGTACCAAAACTACACAGGCTGGTCAAGGTCAGATGAAGTCTCCTTCTGCTAGCAAACAGCAGGAGGCCTACCAAGGGGAATCATCTTCGCTTAACCAGCAGACCTCTAGCCATCGGCAGTCCCCTCAAAATCCTAAGCAGACGGTTCCCAATGCTTCACAGCAGGCAGCAGCTAATCCATCTGGACAACCCATTCGCAGGGCGAGCTTTGGCGGTGTGCACAGGGCTCCGAATACAGCCGCTCAGCCTACACAACCTGTAAATGCTTCATCTGTTCAGGCAGCGACCGCACAAGATCAGCAGCCCTTTAGGCAGCAAGGGCAATCTGTCAGTCAAGCTCAGAAAAAGGCCAAGTGGCCTAAAGTTCTCGCAGCTCTTGTGGCCTTGATTTTTCTAGGTTTGGCTGGTTTAGGCAGTTATGCTTGGTGGCGCAATGATTCCGGTAATATCCAAGGAACCTGGCAGCTGACTAAGTGGGATTATTATAATAAGGAAGAGGGCAGCTGGATGAATGTTCTCAAGCAGTATGAGGATAGTGACTATACCTATGTTGATTTTATCACTGTTGATGCCGATAAAAGCTTTCAGGAAGATTCTTACTATTATGACAATGACTATCCATCGCGCCCCTATCTTTCGCTGGGCAGTTACCTAGATAACGCTTACCGAGTGAATCAGTGGGATAAGAAGGTCGAAATCCCATCCTCAGCCAAGGCCTATCGTCAAAAAGTTTCCAATATACTGAAGACTGAATTGAAGGGCTACTATGATTATTTAGATACTGCTAATGTCAATGATGATATTGATAGTATAACAGATACTTATGATTACACTCGTCACTATAAGAAAAAAGACAATACTCTCACCATTACGACTCAGGATAAGAACGGCCGGACTATCTCTAAGGCAGTCTATAGGCGGTTAAGCAGCAGTAAGGCAAAAAAATTAACCAAGACCTTTCAAAATATTCGCCAAAAATTTGAGAAAAACTACCATATAAAATAAGGAACAGCTAATAATTTTAAGAAAGATAGATGAATCAGCGAGAATAGATCAATCTTTTTACGGTAGTCAAGAACCCTAAGTCCACTCAGGAGCAATTAGCCAAGCTAAAAAATTGGAGCTATTATAATTGAATTAAAAGCTCAGTCTGGTAATTAGATACAGCTAGAAATCCTTTAGCTGAATAAAGTTTTGCTGCTGTCGCTTGTAAATGCTGTGTATACAGTGATTGTAAAACTAATACTCTTTAAGTAGTGTGCAGAAAAGAAAGGCGCCAAGCTGATAATTTCCCGGAAATTCTCTAGCTTAGCGCTTCTTTTTTCAAGCTTACTTTTGTGGTATAATAAACTGTTGCGAAGTCAAATGATTTCGGGATTCTGATTAAATAGGCCTTGCCGAGGCCAGCTGAGTAATGGTTTCTATGCCCCCTCAGCGATTGAAAGGAAGTCACATGTCTGATAAAACATTTTATATAACCACCCCTATTTACTATCCATCAGGGAAATTGCATATCGGCTCAGCCTATACGACTATTGCCTGTGATGTTTTGGCTCGTTACAAACGCATGATGAACTACGATGTCTTCTATTTGACTGGTCTTGATGAGCACGGCCAAAAGATTCAGCAAAAGGCCAAAGAAGCTGGCATCACGCCTCAGGCATATGTAGATGGCATGGCAGTAGGGGTCAAGGAACTCTGGAAACTCCTTGATATCTCTTACGACAAGTTTATCCGCACGACTGATGATTATCATGAAAAGGTTGTGGCTGATGTTTTTGAAAAATTGCTGGCACAGGACGATATTTACTTGGGTGAGTATTCTGGCTGGTACTCTGTCTCTGACGAGGAGTTTTTCACGGAAAGCCAATTGGAAGAAGTCTTCCATGATGAAGATGGTGAGGTCATTGGAGGAATTGCACCGTCAGGGCACGAGGTAGAATGGGTGTCAGAAGAATCTTATTTCTTGCGTTTGAGCAAATATGCAGATCGCTTGGTAGACTTTTTCCATGCCCATCCTGATTTTATCCAGCCGGACGGCCGCATGAATGAAATCATCAAAAACTTCATCGAACCTGGTTTGGAAGATTTGGCTGTATCACGCACTTCCTTTACATGGGGGGTTAAAGTACCATCGAATCCTAAACACGTTGTTTATGTCTGGATTGATGCTTTGCTTAACTATGCGACAGCCCTTGGTTACGGTCAGGAAGAACACGCTAACTTTGATAAATTTTGGAATGGTACCGTTTTTCACATGGTTGGAAAAGACATCTTGCGCTTCCACTCTATCTACTGGCCAATCATGCTCATGATGCTGGATATGAAATTGCCTGAGCGTCTCATTGCTCACGGCTGGTTTGTCATGAAAGATGGTAAGATGTCTAAATCTAAGGGCAATGTCGTTTATCCAGAAATGCTGGTAGAACGCTATGGACTTGATCCGCTTCGCTATTATCTCATGCGTTCATTGCCAGTTGGTTCTGACGGTACTTTCACGCCAGAAGACTATGTTGGCCGTATCAACTATGAACTTGCTAATGACCTTGGAAATCTGCTTAACCGTACGGTGGCCATGATTAACAAGTATTTCGGTGGTGAAATTCCTGCTTACGTGGAAAATGTGACAGCCTTTGATGCTGATTTGGCAGCAGTTGTCGCTGAAAACTTGGCAGAGTACCACAAGCAAATGAATGCTGTGGATTATCCGCGTGCGCTTGAAGCGGTTTGGAATATTATTTCTCGCACCAATAAGTATATCGACGAAACGACTCCTTGGGTATTGGCTAAAGATGATGCCAAACGTGATGAATTAGCGGCAGTTATGGCCCACTTGGCAGCCAGCCTGCGCGTGGTAGCTCATCTCATTCAACCGTTTATGATGACCACCTCAGACGCTATTATGGAGCAGCTCGGTTTGGCTGGCCAATTTGACCTAGAGCACCTTGAACTTGCAGGATTGCCAGCAGGTGTCAAGGTGGTAACCAAAGGCACACCCATCTTCCCACGTCTGGATATGGACGAGGAAATCGCCTATATCAAAGAGCAAATGGGTGATAGCTCTGCCGTTTCTCAAGAAGAAAGCGAGTGGGATCCCAGCAAAGTTGAACTGAAAAACGAAAAGAAAGCAGTTAAATTTGAAGATTTTGACAAAGTTGAAATCCGCGTAGCTGAGGTCAAGGAAGTATCAAAAGTGGAAGGCTCTGACAAGCTCCTCAAGTTCCGCTTGGATGCTGGTGATGGGGAGAACCGTCAAATTCTCTCTGGTATCGCTAAATACTATCCAAATGAACAAGAACTGCTTGGAAAGAAAGTCCAAATCGTTGCCAACCTCAAGCCGCGTAAGATGATGGGCTTGGTTAGCCAAGGCATGATTCTCTCTGCCGAACACGATGATAAGCTGACTCTTTTGACAGTTGATGAATCAGTACCCAACGGCTCAATAATTGGATGATAAAAAGCTTCGGTTACCTAGAGTAAGTAGCCGAAGTTTTTATGCAATTTTAGCTACATTAAAAATCATTTATTTACCTAACCGATAGTGAAAGTTTCCTCCTTAAAATAAAATTACCAAGAACTCTAAAGAAGAGAGACAGGCAAGGATGACGAAGTTAACATAGGAGTTTATTCTGACCTCTCTCAAAAGATGAACGGGGCTCCTAAAGAAAACTTATCCTTCTCTTAAAGCTATACCGTTTGTGTTATAATAAGTGTACTTCGAATATTAATAATCTTTTAGGAGAAAACAATGAAAAAGAAAATGGTATTAGCTATACTTTTAGGTGCTGTTTTGTTACTAATGGCTGGCTGTGGTATTAAAAGGGCGGATTTCAAAGGTAAATGGCATACCCAAAATGAAGCCGGAGAAAAAAGTGTCATGGTCGTTAAGAATAGGACAATAAGTATAGCCGGCACTACCGTTGATTATAAATACACTGGCCGCGGAAACAATAATGGCAGCCGCTATATTACCTTTGAATCTGAAGGGAGGTCTTTTACAGTCTTTTTTCCTGAAAAAGACAACAAGACTGCAATTTTACTGCATACCGATGGCAAGGAAGAATTAAAGGGTGATGTCTACCTTGTGATGAGTAAATCTGAAAGACCAGATTACGATCAGTATATTCAAAAGTATATGACACTGGCAGAGGACAAATGAGCCCCATTTGCCCTGCCCGATGGCTGATAATCGGCAAACGGTGACGGACTAGACAATCATGAGGTGACACCACTAGTGAGAGCCTTATGACTGAAAATTTTAGCCCCAGTCTCTCTTTACTATATAACAGGGGACAAAGTTTTCGGTCAATATCATTGAGACTTGAGAAGCCCTATCATATACTTGTATTTTGAGAGTAACTTTAGCCTAAACACAAGAGAGGTAAAAAGATGGCAGAAAGACCAGATTTTAGTCCAGAATTATCAAGAGAGCAATTTCAATCATACTACTGGTATAAGGCAGAACTAGAGACGATTTGCCGCCGCTACCACCTGCCGTCCTATGGGACTAAGTCGGAGTTGACTGACTATCTTGGCCGTTTTCTTGATGGTCAATCTCCTGAAGATATTAAAGCAGTGCGGCAACCACCAACATCAAAGACAAGTTTAAGGGCTGATCAAATCACATTGGGCACCAAGCTTTTAGGCAGCGGTTTTAGATTGAATAATCAAGCTCGCCAGTTTTTTGCCACTTACTTTGGCCTTGAAAAATTTTCCTTTAAAAAGGCTATGGCCGTCAAAATGAGAGACGTTCAGGCGAGTCACGATAGGGAAGCCACCGTAGCGGATTTAATCGCTGTTTTGGAAAATCCCACTTCCCTTTCATCTGGACAGCCAGAGGAAAAAACATATCAGTGGAATCAGTTTGTCAGGGATTTTAGAAGGGATCCGAAATCTAAGAAATACCAATCTCCCCTGACTGTAGCTGCTATTTTGTGGCGTCTCGTGCGAGATTCTCAGTGCGAGAAAGTATATACACCTCAGTTGTTGTTAGAAAATGAGTTTAGGCTTGTCCCTTATTTGAAATCGAAAAAAAGCAACTAAACTAGGTTTTCTATGTTGACACTGTCTTTCTTAGCTTAGTAAATCGTTAGCTTTACTATTTTCCAACACTACAATTATTCATGTTCATGATAATCATTCTATATTGGAGGAAGCAGATGAAATTAGCACTGTTAGGAACTGGTATGATTGTTAAAGAAGTTTTGCCAGTCTTACAAACACTTAAAGGAATTGACCTAGTATCAATTCTGTCAACACCGCGCTCCATCGCGAAAGCAGAAGCACTAACCCAAGCCTATGGTTTGTCGCAAGCAACTAGTAATTATCAAGAAATTCTGAATAACCCTGATGTTGATACCATCTATATCGGTACGCCCAACCATACCCATTATGATTATGCCAAAGAAGCACTCTTAGCTGGGAAGCATGTTATTTGTGAGAAACCCTTTACAATGAAAGCTTCAGAATTGGTCGATTTATCGGCCATTGCTCAGAAGTACCATCTCTTTTTACTAGAAGCTATCACCAACCAATATTTGGATAATTTTAGCATTATCAAAAGTAACCTAGAGCAGCTGGGTGAGATTAAAATAGTTGAATGCAATTATTCTCAATACTCATCACGTTATGATGCTTTCAAGCGCGGGGAGATTGCGCCTGCCTTTAATCCCGAAATGGGCGGCGGAGCGCTGCGCGATTTGAATATCTATAATCTCCACCTTTTAGTTGGCCTCTTTGGTAAACCTAAGACAGTCCACTACCTGCCAAATATTGAGCGAGGAGTAGATACTTCTGGTATGCTGGCTCTTGATTTTGATCAATTTAAGGCAGTCAGCATCGGAGCCAAGGATTGTACAGCAGATATTCGAACGACTATTCAAGGAACCAAGGGGAATATAAGCCTGATCGGTCCTACCAACAGCATGCCCAAAGTGCTCCTAACCCTCAACGGTCAAGAACCGCAAGACATCACACAGACTGATCCCCACCACCGGATGTATCAAGAATTCCTAGCTTTTGAAAAGATGATCCGCAATCGTGATTTTGTCGCAGCTCACCGTGCTCTTAAACATAGTCAAGCAGTGATGGATGTTTTGGATCAGGCCGCAGCATTTATGTAAACAGGAACCCTCTTAAAGGGAAGCAGCTGCTTAGAAATAAGATAGCTATTTGGGAAGAGGTTGAGACAAAAGGTCTCAGCCTTATTTATTTGCAATTCTATGAACTTTGTTCATCTTATCCCCAACCTCCAAAGGTCCCCCGGACCTTTTGTGATGAACTTGCTGTTCATCTCATTTCCAACCTCAAAAGGTCTCCCAGACCTTTTGAGCTATGCGGAGGTGGGTTAAAAAGGTCTACTAGACCTTTTTAATTGAGAAATAAATCTTGTAAAGCAAGTGTCAAAATGCTCCAGTGGAGTTTGGCAGTCTGGGGATAGACTACCAAATCCTGCCGCCTAAAAATAGGAAAGTGGCAGAGGCCTGAGCCTTAAAATAAGAGAGCGAGGAAAATCAAAATCGTCATTTTACCACGATTACTGATTGAGCCCCACTCTCTTCTTTTTGCTAGCCTCTCTAGCTGGGGCAAACTAGGAAATTAGCCGAAAATATGATAGACTAGTAGCGATTAAATGAAACTGTATGAATAAGAGTACAAAAAGCCGAAAAGCTCTGTCTTATTGAAAGGAAGAAAATCATGACAAACTATGCAATAATTCTGGCAGCAGGTAAAGGAACTCGTATGAAATCGGACCTGCCTAAGGTACTTCACAAGGTTGCTGGAATTACCATGTTAGAGCATGTCTTTAGAAGTGTCTCTGCAATTTCACCAGCTAAGAATGTAACGGTTATCGGTCACAAAGCAGATATGGTGGAGGAAGTCTTAAAAGATAAGTCTCAGTTTGCTCTCCAGACCGAGCAGCTTGGAACAGGACACGCAGTCATGATGGCTCAGGCTGAATTATCGAATTTGGAAGGTCAAACCTTAGTAATTGCAGGGGATACCCCTTTGATTACTGGAGAAAGTCTCCAAGAGTTGATTGATTTTCACGTTAATCATAAGAATGTGGCTACGATCCTAACTGCAACGGCAGACAACCCCTTTGGCTACGGCCGTATTATCCGTAATCAAAATGGGGAAGTCACCAAGATTGTCGAGCAAAAGGATGCCACTGAATTTGAGCAGCAGGTCAAGGAGATTAATACAGGTACCTATGTATTTGACAATAAGCGTCTTTTTGAAGCGCTCAAAAGTATTAATACTGATAATGCTCAAGGAGAGTACTACCTTACGGATGTTATTTCCGTTTTTCGCCAGAGCGGTGAAAAGGTAGGTGCCTTTACTCTGCGCGATTTTGATGAAAGTTTAGGCGTTAATGACCGTGTTGCTCTGGCTACAGCTGAGAACATTATGCGGCGTCGAATCAATCATCAGCATATGGTCAATGGAGTGACCTTTCAAGATCCAGAGACTACCTATGTTGAAGTTGATGTCGAAATTGCCCCAGAGGTGACTGTTGAAGCTAACATCACCCTCAAAGGTCAGACGAAAATTGGTAGTCGAGCTGTCCTTACAAATGGTACCTACATCGTGGATTCACAGATTGGTCCTGATGCCATTATCACCAACTCTATGATTGAGCAGTCCACTGTTGAGTCTGGTGTTACCGTCGGTCCTTATGCCCATCTGCGCCCCGACTCTTGCCTTAAAGAGGGAGCTCATGTTGGTAATTTTGTTGAAGTTAAGGCATCGACCTTGGGTAAAGAAGTTAAGGCGGGGCACCTGACCTATATTGGCAACGCAGAGGTGGGCAGCGAAGTTAATTTTGGAGCTGGTACTATCATTGCCAACTACGATGGTCAAAGTAAGTATCAAACGATCATCGGTAATAATGTTTTTATCGGCAGCAATTCAACCTTGATTGCCCCTGTCGAATTAGGTGATAATGCTCTGAGCGCAGCAGGTTCTGTCATTTATGAAGATGTACCAGCTGACAGTGTTGCCATTGCCCGTAGTCATCAAGTCAATAAAGAAGGTTACGCAGTCAAAAAACCGCATCACCCATCGCAGAAACAAGGGTAGACTGGCAGAAAGAAGGCAGTGTATGGAATTTGAAGAGAGAACTCTTAGCCGCGAAACAATTTTTGAAGGACAGATTATTACAGTAGCCAAAGATCAGGTGCTGCTGCCAGATGGGCAAACAGCCGGTCGTGAATTGGTCTTTCATAATGGAGCGGTTGCAGTCTTGGCTGTGACGCCGGAGGACAAAATTATCATTGTTAAGCAGTACCGCAAGGCTATTGAGCAGGTATCTTATGAAATCCCTGCCGGCAAGTTAGAAGTTGGCGAAGCTGGTCAGGAAGCAGCGGCAGCCCTTCGGGAATTAGAAGAAGAAACGGGTTATACTGGTCGGTTAGAACTCCTCTACCAATTTTATTCAGCCATTGGTTTTTGCAATGAACATATTAAACTCTACTTGGCTAAAGACCTGCAGATTGTTGAAAATCCGCGGGCACAGGATGACGATGAATTTCTTGAACTCTTGGAGCTGAACTATGAGGAGTGTATGGATCTAGTAAAGTCTGGCCATATTCAGGATGCTAAAACAATCATCGCTCTTCAGTACTTTGCCCTGCATAAAGAAAGTAATAACTAGAAAGGAATCTGCTTATGGGACGGCCCTTGTTAACAGATGAAATGATTAAGCGTGCCAATCGTGGTGAAAGCCTTGATGATGAGTATGTTGATGGTCAAGATACTCAAGTTTTCACAGATTTGGGAGATGGTTATATTGAAGAATGGGATGATGATTCTCGCTATACTACCTATAAAAGCCGCCGTATTGAAAATGCTAAGCGCGGCGCCTTCCAGTCGAAGTTAAACAAGATTTTGCTTATTGTTCTTATTCTTTTAGCTATCCTTGTTTACGCCATTTTTAAACTCTGAGGAATATCATGAAAATTGGAATTATTGCTGCTATGGAGCAGGAGCTAGAGCTTCTGGTGGAGAAACTTAAACATAAAGAGCAAGAAAAGGTCTTATCGAGTACCTACTATACTGGTAGTCTCGGTCAGCATGATGTTGTTTTAGTCCAGTCAGGTGTGGGTAAGGTGATGTCAGCTATGGCTGTTGCTATTTTAGCAGATCACTTCGCCGTTGATGCGGTTATTAATACTGGTTCGGCTGGTGCGGTAGCAACAGGACTTAATATCGGTGATGTTGTTGTTGCTGATCGTTTGGCCTATCACGATGTAGACCTGACCGCCTTCGGTTACGACTACGGTCAGATGTCTCAGCAGCCTCTTTACTTTGAGAGCGATGCAGAGTTTGTTGCAACCTTCGAGCAGGTCTTAAGGCATCACCACCGGAGTAGTCAGGTGGGGCTAATTACAACCAGTGATAGCTTTATTGCTGGACAAGATAAGATTGAGGCAATTAAATCTCAATTTCCTGATACCTTGGCGGTAGAGATGGAAGGGGCAGCGGTGGCCCAAGCAGCTCACGCTGCGGGCAAGCCCTTCATTGTTATCCGCGCGATGAGTGATACAGCAGCCCACGATGCCAATATCACCTTTGATGAGTTTATTGTTCAAGCAGGCCAAGACTCAGCAGCCGTATTGCTCGATTTCTTAAAGGTGCTCGATTAATTCTTCAGAAAATGCTTTTTAGAATATACCGGCAGATATAACTGCAGAAAAGAAGCTTTCTTTTTCGGGTCCCTGTACTAGCTGTAATGGCTGACGAAAAAACTAACAGTTTGAGAGGATCTTTTGATCTTCTTTTATTTTTATTCTTTGAAAATCAAAATGGTAGACTGTTGATTTCATTTTACCGTATTTCAGGACACAAGCAGAACTTATATTGTTTCCACTCTCAATACCCCCAGATAATTTAAGCTATCTGCCGCTTTTACCTAGATTGATTTTGATTTTTTTGGGTATTATAACTATCCATGACAAGAAATTAAGATTATATAACAAAAAATTGAAAATCAGCACATTTTCGGATTTTTTATGATATAATACCTTCTGAATAACTCTGCCTAAATGAGGTTAGGGTCATTAGATAAGTAAATAAGAACGGAAAGTTAGAGAGGTCGAGTGAATGGCTAGAAATGGCTTTTTTACAGGTTTGGATATAGGAACAAGCTCGATTAAAGTATTGGTTGCCGAATGGGTTGACGGCCAGATGAATGTCATCGGTGTCAGTAATGTACCAAGTTCGGGTGTGAAAGACGGGATTATTGTTGATATTGAAGCCGCTGCTAATGCTATCAAAGAAGGTATTGAGCAGGCAGAGGAAAAAGCAGGAATCAGCATTGACAAGGTTAATGTCGGCTTACCGGCAAACCTACTACAAATTGAGCCTACCCAAGGTATGATTCCAGTTATTACTGAATCAAAAGAGATTAAAGATGAAGATATAGAGCGTGTAGTGCAGTCAGCCCTGACTAAGAGCATTACACCGGAACGTGAGGTTATTTCGCTGGTTCCGGAAGAATTTATCGTCGATGGCTTCCAAGGAATTCGTGATCCGCGTGGCATGATGGGAATCCGCTTAGAGATGCGCGGCTTGATTTACACAGGTCCAAGCACCATTTTGCACAATCTTCGCACAACAGTTGAACGTGCTGGTGTTTCTGTGGAAACGATTATTATTACCCCGCTGTCTTTAGCCAAGTCTGTCCTAAATGAAGGGGAACGTGAGTTCGGTGCTACAGTGATTGACATGGGGGGGGGGCAAACGACGGTTGCCTCTATGAGAGCACAAGAGCTACAGTACACCAATATTTATCCAGAGGGCGGAGATTTTGTCACTAAGGATATTTCTAAGGTACTGCAAACCTCTATTCAAACAGCTGAAGCTCTCAAGTTTAATTTTGGGACTGCTAACCTAGCCGAAGCTAGTAATAAAGAAACAGCTCAAGTTGAGTGTGTTGGCAGTGATGAGCCGGTTGAAGTGACTGAGCGCTATCTAGCCGAGATTATCACAGCACGTGTTCGCCATATTTTTGACCGTGTAAAACAAGATTTAGAACGTGGGCGACTGCTTGACCTACCAGGCGGTATCGTTTTGGTTGGTGGTGCAGCGATGTTACCAGGTGTCGTTGAGCTGGCTCAAGAAATGTTTGGTACCCAAGTTAAGTTGCATATTCCAAATCAAGTTGGAATTCGCAACCCTATGTTTGCCAATGTCATCAGTTTGGTAGAATATGTTGGTATTATGAGCGAAGTTGACATTATTGCTCAAGGTGCAGTGCTTGGTGAAGAAATGCTGAGACGTAAACCAGTTGTTCCTGTGACGCCCAATGTAGCGCCTCAAACGGTTCAGCCCCAGCCAACACCCGCTGCCCAGCCGCAACAGCCACAGGCCCCTGCAGGTAATTTCGCAGTTCCTGATCCAGTTCAAGAACAGTCTGCACCGCAGCAGGAGAGCAAGCCAAAGCCTAAAATGGCTGACCGCGTTCGCGGTATCTTTGGCAGCATGTTTGATTAATTTTAAGTGAGGAAGTAAAATGGCATTTTCATTCGATGCTGCATCTGTTCAAGGTGCAGTCATTAAAGTTATAGGTGTCGGTGGTGGCGGTGGAAACGCCATTAACCGTATGATTGAAGAGGGTGTTGCAGGTGTTGAATTTATCGCCGCCAACACTGATATTCAGGCTTTGAGTTCATCAAAAGCAGAAACTGTTATTCAGCTTGGTCCTAAATTAACTCGTGGTCTCGGTGCTGGAGGACAGCCAGAAGTTGGTCGCAAGGCTGCTGAAGAAAGTGAAGAAGTGCTTAACGATGCCCTGCAAGGGGCTGATATGGTCTTCATTACTGCTGGAATGGGCGGTGGTTCTGGTACAGGTGCTGCACCGGTCATTGCCCGTATTGCTAAGGGAATCGGTGCGCTAACCGTAGCCGTTGTTACCCGCCCCTTTGGATTTGAAGGAAATAAACGTGGTAATTTTGCTATCGAGGGTATCAATGAACTGCGTGAGCAAGTTGACACTCTCTTAATTATCTCCAATAATAATCTGCTTGAAATCGTTGATAAAAAGACGCCCCTGCTGGAAGCGCTCAGTGAAGCAGATAATGTGCTTCGTCAAGGGGTTCAAGGGATCACAGATTTGATCACTAGTCCTGGTTTGATTAATCTTGACTTTGCTGATGTTAAGACTGTTATGGCAAACAAAGGTAACGCTTTGATGGGGATCGGTATTGGGTCCGGTGAAGAGCGGATTATTGAAGCCTCTCGCAAGGCCATCTACTCACCATTACTGGAAACAACTATCGATGGAGCAGAAGATGTCATTGTCAACGTTACCGGTGGTTTGGACATGACCTTGACCGAAGCAGAAGAGGCTTCTGAAATTGTTAGTCAAGCAGCCGGTCAGGGTGTTAATATCTGGCTTGGTACGGCTATCGATGAAAGCATGAAGGATGAAATTCGTGTGACAGTCGTTGCTACTGGTGTCCGTCCGGATAAGGTTGAAAAAGTGTCAGGCGTATCGCAGCAGCGAGTTTTCCGCCAAGGCAGCGCTAATCCGGCAGAACCAAGTAGCCCGAGCGGTGGTTTTGAACGCCGCCCATCGAATTTTGAGTTCGATATGGCTGAGCGTCGTGAAATGCCTCAGGCGGCACCGCGTCAGCCCCAGCCTAACCACCAAAGCTCAGCCTTTGGTGACTGGGATCTGCGTCGTGACAACATCAGTCGCCCGACAGAAAATGAACTGGATAGTCAGCTTGATGTTTCTTCATTCTCAGCATCTGATGTTGATACTGGTGATGATGAACTTGAAACACCACCATTCTTCAAAAATCGTTAAGCAATGATGGATTTGCAAGCAAACAAGAATGCGGTTTACGAGCAAGTAGCACAAGCTTGTCATGATGCACAGCGTTCTGCCAGTGATGTGTCAATCCTTGCTGTGACTAAGTATGTCGACATTGAGACCGCTGGACGCTTAGTGGAACTTGGAGTTAACCACATTGCTGAGAATCGGGTTGACAAATTTCTTGATAAATATCAGAGTCTAAAGGGCAAAGATGTCACTTGGCATCTGATTGGTACCTTGCAAAGGCGCAAGGTTAGAGACGTCATTAATTTGGTCGACTATTTTCATGCCTTAGACTCAGTGAAACTTGCCGCAGAGATTCAAAAGCGTGCGGAGCATCCCATCAAGTGTTTCTTACAAGTGAATGTATCGGGTGAGCCCAGTAAACATGGCTTTAATCCGGATGAAGTGCAAGAAACTGTCGAACAGCTAGCTGAGTTTGACAGGATTGAGCTTGTTGGCTTGATGACCATGGCACCCATTGATGCTAGTCCAGAAGAATTAGATAGTATATTTAGACAGACAAATGAGTTGAGACAAGTTCTCAAGGAGAGAAAGATAAAGAATATGCCTTTCGATGATTTGAGCATGGGGATGAGCAGGGACTTCCCAATCGCTATCCGCAACGGTTCAACATTTGTCCGAATCGGAACATCATTCTTTAAAGAATAGGAGAGAATATGGCTATAAAAGACAGATTAGATAAACTCGTTTCCTACTTTGATACGGATGATGCTAGCGAAGTAGAAGAAACTCAAGAGGAGGCGCCGCAGGGGCCTCGCCCGGTGCGTTCACCTCAGCAGCAATCACCACGTCCGCAACAGTCAGCGGCCCAGCCTCAGCAAACTCGACCGCAGCGTGAACGCCCAGTTCAGTCGCAACCGCGTTCGCAGGCTCAAGCGCAAACTCGACCAGCACAGGAGGATAATGTTAGAACGATGTCACGCCCTGCTGATGTATCCATTCCAGCTGCAGGTGGAACTACAATTGCTTTGAAATTCCCTAGAAAATATGAGGATGCTCAAGAAATTGTGGATTTACTTATCAAGCACGAATGTGTCTTAATTGATTTCCAATATATGTTAGAAGCACAAGCCCGCCGCTGTTTGGACTTTATTGACGGTGCAAGCCGTGTCCTTTACGGTAGTTTGCAAAAAGTTGGTTCATCCATGTATCTACTGACTCCTAAAGATGTTGTTGTAGATACCGAGGAGATGAATCTTGCTAATGCTAGTCAAGAGGTCTCTTTTGACTATGATATGAAACGTCGTTAACAATGATTTTTATTATTATAGTTTGTCATCGCTTGATTGAGTTCCTAAGTCTCGTCTTGGTTATTTACGCCCTACTATCGTGGTTTCCAGGGGCGCGAGAGTCACAACTAGGGCGGATTTTAGATAGTTTTGTTGAACCGATTCTGAGACCTTTTCGGCGCTTACCACTACAGTTCGCCGGTCTTGATTTTACAATTGTAGTTGTACTCTTTCTCTTGCAGCTACTGGATCGGCTTATAGCACAACTAATACTCTTCGTGTAATGGCAGAAAGTGATATTTACCAGCATTTTCGCAAGGAAGAAAGAACTTTTATTGATAAGATATTCGACTTGGCCAAAAGGGTTGAGGATACCTACGTTTTTCAAGTGACGGATTTTCTTGACCCTAGGCAAGTTCAGATCGCTCGCAGTGTTTTGGGGCAGATAGGTATAGCTTACTTTGTATCTAGTGATGTATATCCGACTGAGTATGCTAAGATTATCTTAGCACCCGATTATTATCGGTTGGATTTAAAAGACTTCAATCTAGCGCTCTTAGAGATAAGTTACAATACCAAGTTTAACTATCTGACTCATTCTCAAATTATGGGAAGTTTTATCCATAAACTAGGTATTCAAAGGACTGTTTTTGGTGATATTATCTTAGCTGATGGCCGCGCTCAAATTATTGTTAACCATTCTATGCTTGGTTACTTTATGATGGTCGAAAAAATTGGCAAAGCGGCAGTAACCATTAAGGAAGTGGATTTTTCACAATTATTGAACAGGGAGCATAAGGCCAAAGAACTTGATATCTTAGTATCCAGTATGAGGCTTGATAAGGTGCTTGCGTCAGTCTTTAAAATATCTCGTGCTCAAGCTACTAAGCTCATCGAGCAAGAGAAGGTTAAGTTAAATTATGGTGTTATAACAAGACCAGCAGAATTGTTGGAATTGGGAGATTTGGTCAGTGTACGAGGCTTTGGCCGCTTTAAGCTAGACCGTGATAATGGCTTGTCCAAGAATCAAAAGTATAAGCTGTCTATCAAAAAATACGCCAATAAATAAGGGGATTAGCTTACTTCGACTTCCTGACCCCTGACAAAGGGAGGCGAAAAAGCTAGAAAATAGAAAAGGATAGAAGGCGGTACTTGCAAGTTTGCCCAGAGCTCGCTTGTTTGGGAGATAAGCCTGCTTGGCTTAGTTTGGCCGTCGAGTTTTATAGGATGACAGCTTATATTTTTATGTAGGCAAAAATTAAAAATAAATAAGGAGGGTGACATGGCAATTACAGCACTCGATATTAAAGACAAAACTTTCCATACTAAATTTCGCGGTTACAATGAACGTGAGGTTGATGCCTTTCTCGACGATATCGTTGATGGTTTCGAGGAATTAACTCATAAAAACCGTGAATTAGACACAAAACTGAAAAACCTTGAAGAAAAATTAGTTTACTTTGAAGAAATGAAGGAATCCCTGAGTCAATCTGTTATCTTGGCTCAGGAAACTGCTGAAAAAGTTAAATTCTCAGCAAATACGCAGGCGACAAACCTACTCAGTAAAGCGAACTATGATGCCAATCAACTGATTGATGAGGCTAAAACACGTGCTAATAAGATTTTGCGCGATGCAACTGATGAAGCCAAGGCTGTTGCTATTGAGACAGAAGCTTTGAAACGTCAAAGTCGAGTTTTCCACCAACGCTTGCTTAGCACCATCGAAGGTCAGTTGAATATGATCAATTCGCAAGAATGGAATGACCTCTTGCAACCGACAGCAGTTTACCTACAAAATTCAGATGAAGCCTTCAAGGAAGTTGTCGAAAAAGTTTTAGATGACAATCAAGTCTTAACGAGTGCTGGCACAACGGTGCAGACAGCTGCAGATTCTGACTCTGCTGATGATGCAACCCGTCAATTTACAGAATCAGAAATGGCTGAATTGCAACGCCGTGTTGAAGAGAGCAATCGTATCCTTGAAGAAACACAAAAATTAGATTTGGGAGAAATTTCAGCCGCTATTGATGCAGCTGATGATAATAACTCGAAAACAGATCTAAATAGTCCAATTCAGGATACATCCGAAATGTCAGCTAGTGAGTTAGCTGGCGGTGAGGCTCAAACCTTTAAATTAAATATTCAAGACTAATGAAAATACAATAAGGCGCTTATATTTCCAGCGAGCAGGTGTCGGTGCAAGTCCTGCATTCCCTAACCGTTCTTGTTATCATTTCACAGTTTTTCTGCCCCAATAAAATTAGTAAGGCAGAAGGTTGATAACCTTATCATCGCAAGAGGGACTGGATGCTTTTATCCAGTCCAAAGTAAGGTGGTACCACGAGCTCTCGTCCTTTGCGATGAGGGCTTTTTATTTTATATTATCTTACTTAAAATGTTTTAAGGGATTTCTTAAGAGATAGGGCAAGCCTATGCTCAAAGGATCCTAGTTGCTATCTACTTTTGTTAGTGTATCATTTTAGAAGGAGTAATCATGAAATTAAAAGAAACTTTGAATCTTGGGAATACCGCTTTTCCTATGCGAGCAGGTCTTCCTAATAAGGAACCTCAGTGGCAGGCAGCTTGGTTGGAAGCTGACGTTTACGGGAAACGCCAAGCCCTAAATGTCAATAAACCGGCTTTCTTCCTGCATGATGGTCCTCCCTATGCCAATGGAAATATCCATGTTGGACATGCTATGAACCATATTTCTAAAGACATTATCATCCGCGCTAAGTCTATGATGGGGTTTCGTGCTCCCTATAATCCAGGTTGGGATACGCATGGACTGCCTATCGAGCAAGTTTTAGCCAAAAAGGGTGTTAAACGTAAGGAGCTAGACCGTGCTGAATATCTAAAGATGTGTCGTGATTATGCCCTTTCCCAAGTGGATAAACAGCGTGAGGATTTTAAACGCCTCGGAATGTCGGCCGACTGGGACAATCCCTATGTAACCTTGACGCCTGACTATGAAGCAGCTCAGATTCGTGTCTTCGGGGCCATGGCAGATAAGGGCTATATCTACCGTGGAGCCAAGCCAGTTTACTGGTCCTGGTCATCAGAATCAGCTCTGGCTGAAGCTGAGATTGAGTATCATGATCTCGTTTCTACCTCACTCTTTTATGCCAATAAAGTCACCGACGGTAAGGGAATTTTAGATACTGACACCTATATCGTTGTTTGGACAACAACACCATTTACAATCACAGCTTCTCGCGGTTTGACAGTCGGGGCTGACTTTGTATATGCGACTGTCAAAGTTGTTGGTGATGATCGTAAATTTATCGTAGCTGAAGAATTACTCCCAAGTTTGGCGGACAAATTTGGCTGGGAAGCTTATGAAGTCCTTGAGCGTCACGATGGTTCAGAATTGGAATATATCAAAACCGCCCATCCGTGGGATAGCCATGTTGAAGAACTTGTTATGGTTGGGGACCACGTTACACTGGATTCCGGTACAGGAATTGTCCACACGGCTCCTGGCTTTGGTGAAGATGACTATAATGTCGGTATTAAATATGGACTCGAAGTTTCTGTAACAGTTGATAGTCGCGGTATCATGACGCAAGAAGCAGGGGATGACTTCCAAGGTCAATTCTATGACAAGGTCCTGCCAACAGTCCTTGAAAAGTTAGGTGATCTTCTTCTTGCACAAGAAGAGATCACTCACTCCTATCCATTTGACTGGCGGACTAAGAAGCCGATCATCTGGCGGGCTGTTCCCCAATGGTTTGCTTCTGTTTCTAAATTCCGTCAAGAAATTCTTGATGAGATTGAAAAAACGGAATTTAATCCATCATGGGGGAAAACGCGCCTCTACAATATGATCCGCGACCGTGGTGATTGGGTTATTTCGCGTCAGCGCGCTTGGGGTGTTCCCCTCCCAATCTTCTATGCAGAAGATGGTACAGCTATCATGACTAAGGATGTGACAGATCATGTGGCTGACCTCTTTGCTGAATATGGTTCAGTCATCTGGTGGGAGTGGTCTGCTAAAGCTCTTTTGCCAGAAAGCTATACCCACCCAGGTTCACCAAATGGTGAATTTACCAAAGAAACGGATATCATGGATGTCTGGTTCGACTCTGGATCCTCTTGGAATGGCGTCATGAACCAGCGTGAAGGTCTCGCTTATCCAGCTGATCTTTATTTGGAAGGATCTGACCAGTATCGTGGTTGGTTCAACTCGTCTTTGATTACCTCAGTTGCGGTTAACGGCCATGCGCCTTACAAGGCTATCTTATCACAAGGGTTCGTACTTGATGGTAAAGGTGAAAAAATGTCTAAATCACTTGGTAACACTATCCTTCCGAGTGATGTTGAAAAACAATTCGGTGCTGAAATCTTGCGCCTCTGGGTAACAACTGTAGATACCAGCAATGATGTCCGCATCTCAATGGATATCTTGAAGCAAACCTCAGAAAGTTATCGTAAGATCCGCAATACGCTTCGCTTCTTGGTGGCTAACACATCTGACTTCGATAAAGCTGATGCGGTCGCTTATGAGGATCTTCGCCCGGTTGACCAATATATGATGATTAAGTTCAACCGGTTGGTAGCAACTATCCTCGAAGCTTATAACAATTATGACTTTATGAGTGTTTATAAGGCTGTCAATAATTTCTTGACAGTTGACCTATCAGCGTTCTACTTAGATTTTGCTAAAGATGTTGTCTATATTGAGGCGGCCGACAGCAAGGTTCGCCGCCAGATGCAAACTGTCTTCTATGATATTTTAGTAAAAATCACCAAGCTATTGACGCCTATTCTTCCTCATACGTCTGAAGAAATTTGGTCCTATCTGGACCAAGAAGTAGAGGAGTTTGTTCAATTGACTGATATGCCGGAAGCGCAAACCTTTGCTGATCAGGAACGCATTCTTGATACGTGGGAAGCCTTCATGATCTTCCGTACCCAGGCGCAAAAGGCCTTGGAAGAAGCTCGTAATGAGAAGATTATTGGTAAGTCTCTGGAAGCTCACTTGACAATCTATGCTGACGGAGAAACAAAGAGTCTTCTTGAGGGCCTTCAAAGCGATATCGCTCAGCTTCTAATTGTTTCACAATTAACAGTGACTGACCAAGCAGCACCAGCTGATGCTGTCAGCTTTGATGGAGTGGCCTTCAGTGTTGAACACGCTGCAGGTGATGTGTGTGATCGTTGCCGCCGTACAGATAAAACCACTAAGGAGCGCTCTTATGGCGTAACCATCTGTGACCACTGTGCAGAAATTGTCGAAAACAATTTCCCAGAAGCTGTCGCCCAAGGTTTTGAAGTGAAAGCAAAATAACTATTTTAGTTTATAAACATTGAAATCTTGAGACCTATCATCTCAAGATTTTTTATTTAATAGAAAAACCCCCAGTTCTCATAAGAGCTGAGGGCATATGCTTATATAGTAGTAGGAATTGAGATTTCAATCAACTTTTCTGTATGACTCGATTTGATTTGATCAGGAATAACGATATCTGGATTAATTTTGCGCTTGAAGAAGAACTCACGGATCTTCTCAATTTCTTCATCTTTAATAGCACGATGACGATTTGAAATCAAGAGCTCATAATGACCAGGTGCTTTAGAAAAAATAACATCACTGTTGCCGGCCGAATACACCTCAACTAACTTAGCGTCAGTATTGCGCAGCTGGTTGCGAACAAGATCAGGATGGCTACTTGTAGTATTGATAAGTCTCATGACTATCCTCCTTAAGGGATTTGCATATTACCATTATAGCACGATTTTATTAAAATGGCGGTGCTTGATTATTTTTTATAAACCCTTTTCCACTGCTCAACCCCCCATTTATGGCTTCCTCGCTTAAGCTTACTGACTGCTTCATCAATTGAAAACCAAGCTAGATTATTAAAATCTTCTAAGGGTTTGCCTGTATCTACAAAGTCTGTAACTTCATAGATGTAGGCTGGATTATAAAAATAAGTGTCTCGATGACTGGAATAGAAGTATTCATCAGCCTGGCCGTAATAAGTTCCGAACCGAGCTGTAAAGCCTAGCTCTTCAATCAATTCACGGCTGAGAGCCTGAAGATGGTCTTCACCCTCTTCAATTTCACCCCCCGGTAAAAACCAAGCGCCGTTAGGAGCTTGCACCAAGATAATTTTTGTCTGGTTTGGATTAGGTATGACAGCATAGACACCGTAACGGCTAACGTAGTCTTTACCAGTAATTTTTTCTCCATAAGTAGGATTAGTCATTCTATTGCCTCGTCTCTAATTAGTTTATACTGATTATACCAAGAAAACGGCCTGAAAACATTTCAGACCGTTTAAGTTTTACAATGATTTATTCTGCAAGGGAAGCTTCTTCCTTAAGGGCGGAATCTTCATCCTTCTTAGCCCCCTTGATAGTGATTTTACCATTAGAAGTCATGACAGCCTTGAAATGCTTTTCATTTGGATTATCAAGATAAAAATCGGTAATCGCATCTTCAATATGCTCCTGAATGGTACGACGCAAAGGTCTCGCCCCCATCTTAGGATCATAGCCAAGATCAACTAATTTCTCTTTAACCTTAGCTGTGACATCAAGATGGAGTCCATTGGTAGCTAGACGATTATTAACATCTTCCAGCATCAAATCAACAATCGTCAGTAAGTTTTCCTTACTGAGGGCTTGGAATTCAACGATACCATCGAAACGATTCATAAATTCTGGACTAAAGAAGTTACCCAACTCTCCCAGAACGGAATTAGTACGACCCTCACGAGCCGCTCCAAACCCGACTGAAGCTTCCACTTTACCAGTACCAGCATTTGAAGTCATGATGATAATAGTATCTTTGAAGCTGACTGTACGGCCTTGACCGTCTGTCAGACGACCATCATCTAGCACCTGCAAGAACATATGCATGACATCTGGGTGAGCTTTTTCGACTTCGTCTAAAAGAATAAGTGAATAAGGATTACGGCGGACTTGTTCAGTTAATTGACCAGCTTCTTCGTAGCCAACATATCCTGGAGGGGCCCCAACTAGCTTAGCCACAGCATGTTTTTCCATATATTCAGACATGTCGAAACGGATCATACTGTCAGCAGAACCAAAGAGTTCAATCGCTAACTGTTTGGACAGCTCAGTCTTACCAACACCGGTTGGGCCGACAAAAAGGAAACTACCAATAGGGCGATTCGGAGCTCCCAGACCGACACGGTTACGGCGGATGGCCTTAGCAATCTTATCAACAGCAGCATCTTGACCGATAACATGAGATTTCAAATCATCTGCCAGGTTGACCAACTGCGATTGTTCTTTTTCTTTCAAATCACCGACAGGAATATTGGTTTTTTCTTCCACAATTGCTTCGATATGTTTTTCAGTGATAACCGGAATATCTTGGTCCGATAATTGCTGAGCCTGCATTTCTTTATATTTAGCAATTTGATCACGGAAGTAGGCTGCTTTTTCAAAGTCTTCTTCACGTGTAGCCTGTGCCTTGAGATTTTCTGCCTCAACTAAACGCTTGTCGATATCCTTAGGATCAACAAAGTTGAGCGTTAAATTCATCTTGGAGCCGGCCTCATCCAAAAGGTCAATAGCCTTATCGGGCAAGAAGCGATCTTGAATGTAGCGGTTAGAAAGAACGGCAGCAGCTTCAATAGCGTCATCTGTGTACTTAACATGGTGATAATCCTGATATTTAGGCTGAATACCGCGTAAAATCGTAATGGTCTCTTCAACAGACGGTTCGTCAACCTTAACTGGCTGCATCCGTCGTTCAAGTGCAGCATCTTTCTCAATGATTCGATATTCATTGAGTGTGGTAGCTCCGACCAGTTGCAGATCACCGCGGGCAAGAGCTGGTTTCAGGATATTACCTGCATCCATACTGCCATCGGTTGTTCCTCCAGCCCCAACAATTTCATGGATTTCATCAATAAAGAGAATCACATCTTGGCGTTGACGGATTTCTTCCATCAACTTTTGCATGCGTTCTTCAAATTGCCCTCGGATACCTGTTCCTTGTACTAGACTGACAACATCCAAACGGATAACCTGTTTGTTTTGCAGTTTCTGAGGAACATTGCCATCGACAATTTTTTGAGCTAAGCCCTCGACGACAGCAGTCTTACCTACACCGGGTTCCCCGATCAAAACCGGATTGTTTTTTGTCCGACGGTTGAGGATTTCAATCACTCGCACGATCTCTTGGTCGCGCCCAATAACAGGATCAACATCACCGCGACGGGCAATGTCTGTGACGTTGATACCAAATTCCTCCAAGATTCCTTGAGGTTGCTGAGGTGCTTGGGGCTGCGGACGGCGTCTGCGGTTGTTGCCGCCTCCTCCACCGTTGTTGCCATTTCCATTGCCGCCTGATCTACCAGCTTCTGTTTGAGGAGCGTTAGGCAGTTCTTGGTTAAAAGCGCGAAAATTGTTTAAATCACCAAAGAAATCATCAAAGAAAGAATCCATGGATTGGTTAGTGGGGTTACTATTGAGAATATTTTCTGGATCAGCTTTCATAATCTGGTAGCAGTTCTGGCAGAGATCAATCTGCTTTTGCTGCCCATTGACATTTGTGTATAGATGTATGCTAGCATCGTTAAGTTGACAATTTTGACATAACATAGGATTACCTCCAATCTGACTGATTTGGCCTTATAGTCAATAAAGGTCAAATTCTATGCTGTTATTATAACACTCATAACTTAGAAATCAAGTAAAAAGATTATAATTTTAGCAGAGGAAGAGTGAGAGTGCTAATTTTATAAAAATGAATAAAATACAGTTTATTCTTGACAAAAACGCAAAATATTATAGAATTATTGTATAAAAATACAAAAGGGGTAACCATGGCAAAATCATTTTTAAAAGAAATAGACTTCACAAAACAGGAACTGCTAGATTTAATTACCCAGTCTGCTAAGTTTAAGCAGCTCAAAAAGGATAAGATTCCTCATAACTATCTAGAAGGACAAAATATTGCTCTCATTTTTGAAAAGACTTCTACTAGAACACGTTCAGCCTTTACAGTGGCAGGACAAGATTTGGGAATGAACGTTACCTATCTAGGTACTGGTGAAATCCAGCTGGGTAAAAAAGAATCAATTATTGATACAGCCAGAGTTCTCGGTTCTATGTTCGATGGCATCGAATATCGCGGATTCAGGCAGGAAGATATTGAGACCTTAGCTGCCCATGCCGATGTTCCAGTTTGGAACGGTTTGACAGATACCTGGCATCCTACCCAGATGATAGCGGACTTTTTGACTCTGACGGAGCACTTTGGCAGCCTTGATGGTTTGAGTATCGCCTACCTAGGAGATGGCCGCAATAATATGGCTAATTCCCTTCTGGTAACATCAGCCATTCTCGGTGTCAACTGTACCATTATTGCCCCCAAAGACTTACAGCCTAGTAAGGCTATCATTGATTTAGCACACCTGCACAATACAGGTGCTGTATTAAAAGTGACGGATGATGTGATAGACGTAAAAGGGGTCGATATGATTTATACGGATGTCTGGGTGTCCATGGGAGAAGAAGTCGATTTCAAGGATAGAATTGACTTGCTCCTGCCTTATCAGGTCAACAAAGAGCTGCTTGATTTGGCTGATAATCCTGACCTGATTGTTATGCACTGCTTGCCAGCTTTCCACGATACCAATACCGATATTGGTTATAGCATTTACGAGCAGTACGGCTATAGTGAATTAGAAATTACCGATGAAGTCTTTCAAAAGTACAGCTCGGTTATTTTCCAAGAGGCAGAAAATCGTATGCACGCTATCAAAGCAATTCTTTACCAATCCTATCAAGAGAATTAATAATGTAAAAATCACAGTGATTTCCGGCCTTTCATCTATCTCAATCTTTTACTTTATGGTAAAATAGGGATAGTTAAAAACATTATGATGCAAGAGTTCCTGAAATTCATACGATATTTTGCGGATTTGTATCTTAGTTAAGGAGAATCTACATGGAATCACATTTGGTGAGAATTATTGATCGTCTGAATTTGATGACGACAGATGGAGGCAACTTAAAGAGGAATTTTGAACGTGATGGCCTCGTTGTTGCAGAAGTTTCTTTTGCTAACGACCCCGAAAATGGCCCTGTTTTCACATTGCGTGATATTAAGGCGCGTGAAACCTACACCTTTGACAGCATTGACTTGATTGCTATGGAAATCTATGATCTGCTCTACTAATTAAAAACAAAATAGAAATTAAAAAGATAATTGAATTGATCTTCAGGAGTTGGATTTAAAATCTAACACCTCGGAGGTCTTTTTCTTATTTTTAAACTAGCCTTGCCTGCTGTTCAAATCCAAAAGCAGGGGCCTGTGTATAGGATAAAATTTTTCAGCACCTATAATCAATCTCTTATAATAGCTCTGTGCAGTGATCAGTTGGGAGCTCCGCGTTTCGGTTTTTAGTTCCCTATTTTATTAAGTTTGCTGGACTATTAAGCGAGTATAATGAAGTCAACTTTACTGATCCCTAATCTTAGTTTTGCTGTGAATCTCTCACTCTACTAGCCAATATAGGCTTTCAATAGTCCGAATAATCTTTAATTCCTTTTTAATAGGGAGAACTAATTTTATAAACAGATATTGTATTATTATTCATTTTATGATAGAATTGGTTATAAAATTATTGATAAGCAGCTAAAATTTAAAATATATCTAGCTGGTCTTTAAGAATGGCTCAAAGCCGTATAATAGGAGTAAATCTGTGAATTTTGATTTTTCGTTTTTACCTAAATATTGGGGTTACTTTAACTATGGCGTGATTGTCACCATCATGATTTCTATCTGTGTCGTTTTATTTGGGACCATCTTGGGCGTTCTGGTGGCCCTTGCTAAACGCTCGCACATCAAGTTACTGAACTGGCTGGTTAGCTTTTATGTCTGGGTCTTTCGTGGAACACCTATGGTTGTTCAAATCATGATTGCCTTTCTTTGGATGGACTTTAAAAATGCACCGTCAATCGGTTTTGGTACGGTTGAGTTAGACTTTTCCCGCTTGATTCCAGGTATTATTATTCTGTCTTTAAATAGCGGTGCCTATATTTCAGAAATCGTTCGTGCTGGGATTGAAGCAGTTCCTAAAGGTCAGACCGAAGCGGCTTATTCGCTGGGAATTAAACCAGCCAAGGCAATGCGTTATGTGGTGTTGCCTCAGGCTTTTAAAAATATCCTGCCTGCCTTGGGAAATGAATTTATCACCATTATTAAAGACAGTTCACTCTTGCAGACTATTGGTATCATGGAATTGTGGAACGGCGCCCAAACGGTCTTAGCGACAACCTATATTCCACTGGAACCCCTCTTGTTCGCTGCTTTCTACTATTTGGTGCTGACAACTATTTTGACAGCTGGACAAAAGTCACTTGAAAACCGTCTTGGGAAAGGACAAAAATAATGACAGATACATTGATTAGTATTAAAAATCTGCATAAATATTTTGGCAATAACGAAGTTCTCAAAGGAATAGATTTAGAAATTAAAAAAGGAGAAGTTGTTGCCATCATCGGTCCGTCGGGATCAGGGAAATCTACTTTCCTGCGTGCCATGAACCTGCTGGAAGTGCCGACTAAAGGAACGATCAGCTTTGAAGGTGTTGATATTACAGATAAAAGAAACGACGTTTTCAAGATGCGTGAGAAAATGGGAATGGTGTTCCAACAATTTAACCTCTTTCCTAATATGAATGTACTGGAAAATATTACTTTAGCACCAACGAAAATCAAAGGACAGTCTCGACCTCAGGCAGAAGAAAAAGCCTATGAATTACTGGACAAGGTTGGACTGAAAGATAAGGCCAAAGCCAATCCAACATCGTTATCAGGTGGTCAGCAGCAGCGGATTGCAATTGCACGCGGTTTAGCCATGGATCCAGATGTTCTTCTCTTTGATGAACCCACATCAGCTCTCGATCCCGAAATGGTTGGGGAAGTGCTCGCTGTTATCCAAGACTTGGCGAAGTCCGGTATGACCATGGTTATCGTCACCCACGAAATGGGATTTGCCAAAGAAGTCGCAGATCGTGTTATCTTTATGGATGGTGGTGTCATCGTAGAAGAAGGGAGTCCGCAGCAGGTTTTTGATCAAACAAAGGAGGAGCGGACCAAGGACTTCTTAGGGAAAGTCTTATGAGAGTTAATAAGTAGGAGAATAGAGAAGGAATCAATTTCCCTCGTCTTTCTATTTTGCCGCTGGGATAAACAGAAAAAAGGCAAGTTCTTATAACGCGTTTGTATAAAGAGGCTGAGAATTTTTATCTCGGCTTTTTTAATTAGTATTGGTTAGCTGGCCGATACTAGGCAAGTTTTCTTATCATATTTTAGTTGTAACTTCTTTTTCTGGGGATTCATTATCAATGGAAAAAACGTATTATGCTCAATTTATAGTTGAAAAGTATTTTACAGTTTAAATCTGGAATAAGAACTGTTAAGAGCACCCTATTATAACCATTCTAATCTATTGAAAACAGGCGAATTTACAGCTTTTCTGTGCTATAATAAGGACAAATAAAATTAGTATTTATACTGGTTATTAAAGCACTCCAAGGACTCTGTGAAGCCGTTGTCTAAAAATTAGAAAGCTGCGATAATGGGAAAGGAAGAAATGATTACTGAGCAATTAGAGATTCTGGTTACCTTGCTTTCCTTTGAGTCTTTCATTGATGCCTTGCTTTGCGAGCTTAATTTCCAACTTCTGATCAGCCACTAGATAAGTAGAGCGGTTTTGCGACACGATATTTGGTTAGTTGATTTAACTAACCAAACGGAGTTAGCGAGAGGGGAGCCTATTCACCCTAGTATTTGGTCTTTGTTATCTGCGGAGCGCTTAGATAATAAGCTTCTGCCATAGCTTAATAAAAGGAGAACAAAACTGTGATTTTGCAAGAAGCTAGACTTAATATTCCTTACCAAATCATCAGTATTGACTTGCCTAAGGATAGTTTGCGTCACCTATCTAATTTGGGACTCAAGGTTGGTACTCAGTTGGAACTGATCTCTAGGACTAAAAGCAGCGCTATTGTACTTTTAAAAGCTAACCGTCTAGCCTTTGATGCTTCAATTCTGAGTTGCATTGACGTAACTGAAGTCCATGAGGACACCAGCACCTTGCCCTTATCAGAATTACAAGTTGGTGAGTCTGCTTATATTGATAATATTTTTGCGCTTAATGAGGCCAAACGGCGTTTGATGGACATGGGTTTAACCAAACATACAAAAGTTCATCTTCGAAAGGTAGCTCCTCTGGGGGATCCTATCGAACTTACTGTACGGGGTTACGAACTTACTCTTAGAAAATCAGAAGCTCAAATGATCAGTGTCGTTAGAATTAAAAATTAGAATGGCGGTGAGATGATGATAGAAGTAGCTTTAATTGGCAATCCTAATAGCGGTAAAACTAGCCTTTTCAACCTACTGACAGGAACTAGCCAGCGCGTTGGTAATTGGCCAGGGGTAACAGTTGAGCGAAAGAGCGGTCAAGTAAAACAATTGCGGCAGGTTGCTGTTCAGGATTTGCCTGGAATTTATTCCATGTCTCCTTACAGTCCAGAAGAGAAAGTGGCACGCGATTATCTTTTGAGCAACCAGCCCGATGCGATCCTAGATGTTGTTGATGCGACTAACTTGGAGCGGAATCTTTATTTAACGACTCAATTGATTGAAACAGGTATTCCTGTCACTATTGCCCTTAATATGAGTGATGTTCTTAAGGGACAGAAGAAAACTATAGATCTGGAAAAACTGTCCTACCAGCTGGGAGTCCCTGTCATTGCGACCAGTGCCTTGAAGAATACGGGCGTGGATAAGGCTATTAAAAAAGCTTGTCAAACGACCAAAAGCACAGTTGAAACTGTGCAATACCCTACTTACGATGACAAGTTTGAAGCGGCTCTCGCTCAAATTGTGGACGTTTTAGGTCAGACGGTACCGGAGATGTCCAACCGATTTTATGCCATAAAGCTTTTTGAACGTGATCAGTTGGTTCAAGATGAACTTGATCTGTCTCCTTTTCAAAGGAAAGAAATCGATGAAATTATCAGGATCACAGAGGAAATCTTTACCGAAGATTCTGAGTCTCTGGTCGTCAATCAGCGCTATGCCTTTATTGAAAAAGTTAGCCAGATGGCCCAGAGTCAAAAGGATGATTTCAAGCTCTCTTTATCAGATAAAGTTGATAAGGTTATTACCAACCGAATTTTGGCCTTGCCGATTTTTGCTGCAGTGATGTTCTCGGTTTATTACTTATCTATCCAAACGGTAGGAACCATGGGGACTGACTGGGTCAATGATGTCCTTTTTGGTCAGTATGTCCCTGATGCTGTGGCAGCTATCTTACAAGATTTAAAAGTGGCTGATTGGCTTCAGTCGCTGATTATTGATGGCATTGTTGCCGGTATCGGAACGGTCTTAGGATTTTTACCGCAAATTTTTGTCCTCTTTGTTTGTTTAGGGATTTTAGAGGACATTGGTTATATGAGTCGAATCGCCTTTGTCATGGATCGCATTTTTAGACGATTTGGCCTATCCGGTAAATCTTTTATTCCTATGCTAATTTCGACTGGCTGTGGCGTGCCGGGGATTATGGCGAGCCGAACCATTGAAAATGAACGGGATCGTCGTATTACCATCATGACAGCAACCTTTATGCCCTGTTCTGCTAAATTATCCATTATAGCTTTGATTGCTGGAGCCTTTTTCCCGCACAATCCTTGGATTGCACCGAGTGCCTACTTTATGGGGATGGTGGCCATTATTCTATCGGGAATAGCTCTCAAAAAAACCAGTGTTCTGGGAGGCTATACCAGTCCCTTTATTATGGAGTTGCCAAGTTATCACCTGCCCAAGGTCAATGCTGTTCTGCGTTATGCTTTAGGAAAAGCAAAGAGCTTTGTCAAACGAGCTGGGACCATTATTTTTAGCCTGACAGTCTTAATTTGGTTTATGTCTTCCTATAATTTTGCCCTTCAGGCAGTCGAAACTGAGAATAGTATCTTGGCCGGCCTCGGTCGCTTATTGGCCTGGATTTTTACACCGTTAGGCTTTGGCAACTGGCGGGCGACTGTTGCAGCGATCACAGGACTGGCGGCCAAAGAAACGGTTGTCGCAACCTTTGGAATTCTCTATCACAATCCTGATGCTACAGAGACCAGTCACGCTCTGTGGACTAGTTTACGGGGAGACTACACAGCATTGGCAGCCTACTCTTTCTTAACTTTTAATCTCCTGTGTGCTCCTTGCTTTGCCGCTATTGGTGCTATCAAGCGGGAGATGGGCAATCTCAAATGGACCCTACTGGCTATAGGCTTTCAAACAGGATTAGCCTACTTGGTCAGCCTAATTATGTATCAGTTTGGCTTGGTTCTGCTATATGGAAAAGCGGTGACTTCTTGGACAGTCATAGCAGCTGTGCTTCTCGCTTTTATGAGTTACTTCATTCTAAGAAAACCGCGTCAAGTCAAGGAGACTGTTATCACCTTGGAATCTTTGTCATTGGCACAAGAACAATAATCGAGGAGGTATTAGGATGTCAACAATTATCATTGCCAGTCTAATTGTCCTAGCAATGCTAGGCGGTATTAGGCACTATGTCAAACAAAAAGGTTCCTGTGGTGATTGTGATTGTGCCTGTCCGATCAAGGAGGAGATGCATAAAGTTGCTAAGACTAATCACCATTTATCTTAATTTGAATAAAATAGGAGTACTAAAATAAGGCGTAGTTTACCTAGGCCTTTTTTGGTATAATAAAGAAAAGTACTTATTGATAGTAGGGAGAGAACAATGTCAGGAAAATTGATTGATGGTAGAGCCCTAGCTCAGAAAAAACAAGCTGAGTTAGCCGATAAAGTTGTTCAGTTTAAGTCGGAACATGGCTTTGTGCCAGGCCTAGTTGTGATTCTTGTAGGGGATGATCCAGCTAGTCAAGTTTATGTACGTAATAAAGAACGGGCAGCTCTGGCAGCGGGATTTAGAAGTGAAACCCTTCGTTTGTCTGATGCCACTAGTGAGGAAGAGTTGCTCGAGTTAATCGCTAAATATAATCAAGATCCAGCCTATCACGGGATTCTGGTTCAGCTGCCCTTGCCCCATCATATCAATGATAAACGTGTGATTTTAGCTATTGACCCTCACAAGGATGTCGACGGGTTTCACCCTATGAATACAGGCCATTTATGGTCAGGCCGACCGTTGATGGTGCCTTGTACACCAGCTGGTATCATGGAAATGCTGCGCGAGTATGAAGTAGACCTAGAGGGTAAGACGGCAGTCATCGTCGGGCGCTCTAATATTGTTGGTAAACCTATGGCTCAGCTCCTCTTGGGTAAAAATGCTACAGTAACCCTTACTCATTCGCGAACCCGTCATTTGGCGGCTGTTTGCAAACAGGCAGATATTTTGATTGTAGCTATAGGTCAAGGCCATTTTGTAACCAAGGATTTTGTCAAGGAAGGAGCAGTAGTTATTGATGTCGGGATGAATCGTGATGACGATGGTAAGCTCATCGGAGATGTGAAATTCGACGAAGTTGTAGAGCTAGCTAGCCTCATTACTCCCGTTCCAGGGGGTGTTGGTCCCATGACCATTACTATGCTTCTCGAACAAACTTATCAAGCAGCGCTAAGAAGTGTGACACTATGATTATTGATGACATATTAGCAAGGAAAATAATACAGCCCCGTCCCCTTAAGAGTCATAAGGGGATTTTTGGCCGTGTCCTCCTTATCGGCGGCCTCTACCCTTATGGCGGGGCTATCATAATGGCAGCCCTAGCAACTGTCAAGAGTGGAGCAGGTTTAGTCACAGTTGCAACTGATCAGACCAATATTTCTGCTTTACATGCCCATTTACCAGAAACTATGGCCTTTAATGTGACAGACAGAAAACGATTGACTCAACAAATTCAAGCTGCAGACCTTGTTTTAATAGGTCCAGGACTGGGTGATAGTGAGGCAGGCAAAGCAGCCTTAAGTGCTGTTCAAGCTGTTGCCCGTGCAAATCAGGTATTAGTAGTAGATGGTTCAGCGATCGATTTATTGGCCGAACAAAGTCCGATTAGTTGGCCTATCAGTAAGCTAATCCTAACGCCTCATCAAAAGGAATGGGAACGCTTGTCTGGTATCAGTATTTCGGAGCAAACAGTGGAGAATACACAGGCGGCCCTTACTCAATTTCCGCCAGCGACTATTCTCGTTGCAAAATCACACCAAACCAAGATTTTTGATCAAAAGGGGCATCTAGGCGAATTGCGCGTGGGCGGTCCCTATCAGGCAACTGGGGGTATGGGAGATACCTTAGCTGGTATGATTGCAGGTCTTGCTGCTCAGTTTAGAGACAATCTATTTGAGACTGTTGCAACTGCGGTTTATCTTCACTCAGCGATCGCAGATGACCTCTCTAAGGATAATTATGTCGTTCTCCCTACCGCCATCAGCAGGGAGCTGCCCAAGTGGATGAAGGAGATGAGTGGCAAGAAGCCCATTTAAAACTCCTTTTGATGCTAATAAGGTGACCATATTGCCATCAAGACCATTTCCACCATATAAGCCAGGCTAAGGAAGGGAACAAATGCTAGAGGTCCCTTTTTCTTTTGGAGAAGAAGTGCAAAAATAGCTAAAAGACTGCCCATCTGGATGATCCAAAGCAAGTTTCGTAAGTCTAAACTAATAGCTAAAAGAGCAAGATAGTAACAGTCACCGGCACCTATTCCCAAGGGAATCAACTGGCAGATAATTCCCATTAATATAAAAAAGCCAAAAAGCAAATTTCCGTGATAAAAAGGTAGTAAGATTAAACCAGCTAACAGCACAATAATTAGGGGATAACTTTGATTGCGAATGTCGTAGAGACTTAGGGTTAGACTGGTGAAGACCAAAAAGATTTGCGACCAATCCAATTCGCCCTGCCAGCCCAGCCAAAAAATCAGAGCACAGTTAATTTCCAGCAAACTGTATGTTAAAGGGAGGTTTTGATCGCAGAACCGGCAGCGAAAGCGATTGATAAGTTGTGAGAAAATAGGAATCAGATCCCTAATAGGCAAGGTTTGGCCGCAATAATTACAATGACTGCGCGGTTTTATAATAGATTCTTCTGGGAACCGATCGACAATTAAACCGATAAAAGAACCTAGACTGGCACCCAAGGCCATAATCAATATACTCTCCATACCTATCTATCCGAAAAAAGTTCAAATAGTTGCACATGGCTGTGAAAAAACCTATAATAAAGGTGTTACCAGATAAGAATCATTCTAAAAAAGGTAACTATTCGTTATTTAAGCAGTTCTACAACTGCCTAGCCTTTATTCTGAGGAGGAGTTATATATGGCAAATTCTGTTGAAACTATTTATGAAAGCCTAACTGAAAATATAGACCCACAAGCAGCTGACTCGCGCGCTAAAACAAAAGCTGTTCTCAATCAAGCGGTAGCTGATTTATCTAAAGCAGTTTCTATTGTTCACCAGATTCATTGGTATATGCGCGGAGCAGGTTTTTTATATCTGCATCCCAAGATGGATGAACTTATGGATACCCTCAATGCAAGTTTGGATGAAATCAGTGAGCGCTTGATTACACTTGGCGGTTCTCCCTATTCAACGCTGAGAGAATTTGATCAGCAATCAAAACTCATTGAAGAAAAGGGTACTTGGTCCAAATCTATGCCGGAACACCTAGTGCGCTTAGCAGAGGTTTATACTTATTTAGATAAGCTCTATCAAGTTGGTCTGGACGTTACCGATGAAGAAGGTGACGCTCCATCGAATGATATTTTTACAGCAGCCCAAGCAGATGCTGAGAAGACCATCTGGATGCTGCAGGCTGAACTAGGTCAAGCACCAGGGCTGTGAGCTAGAAACTAGATTAATATGGCTAGGGTTGGGTCGTCCCAACCTTATTTTTGTCTGTTGAGCAAGTTCCAAGGACTGGAGGGGTCTTTGTCAAATGGATAGTGAAATGATTAAAACCCGACTAAGGTTTGTACTGAATTTTGAGCGACATAAGTGATCTTTCATTAGGCTGAAAAATTCCCAAAGCTTGTCATAGCAGTCTTGAAAGCGGTCGCTTTTTTTGTTACAATCATTGTTATGAAAACTTTATACGATGTTCAGCAGCTGCTCAAACGCTTTGGTATAATCGTTTATTTGGGTAAGCGTCTGTATGATATTGAGATGATGAAAATTGAACTGGAAGGCCTCTATCAGGGCGGTCTTCTAGAAAAAGAGGACTATCTAAAAGCTGAGTTGATCTTGCGACGGGAACATCGCTTGGAAAAAGAAAGACTAGAAAAGGCAGGACATACGAATGGCTAAAAAATTGCTGGGAATTGACCTAGGTGGAACAACAATTAAGTTTGGTATTCTGACAACTGAAGGTGACATTCAGGAAAAGTGGGCAATTGAGACTAATATTTTGGAAGATGGGAAGCACATTGTCCCTGACATTGTAGAATCACTCAAGCATCGATTGAATCTCTATGGTCTGACGAGCGAGGATTTCATTGGCATTGGCATGGGATCGCCAGGGGCTGTTGACCGTGATAAGAAAACTGTCACGGGAGCTTTTAATCTTAATTGGGCTGACAAACAAGAAGTTGGTTCAGTCATCGAAAAAGAAACCGGCATTCCTTTTGCCATTGACAACGATGCTAATGTAGCTGCCTTAGGAGAGGCTTGGACTGGTGCTGGCGGCAATCAGCCGGACGTTATCCTTGTGACTTTGGGAACTGGTGTTGGCGGCGGTATTATCGCTGATGGCAATCTGATTCACGGTGTTGCTGGTGCTGGTGGTGAAATTGGTCACATTAATGTTGAACCTCAAACGGGCTTTGAGTGCACTTGCGGTAACCGAGGCTGTCTTGAAACTGTAGCATCAGCTACGGGCGTAGTACGCCTAGCTCGCCAGATGGCTGAAGCTTATGAAGGTGCCTCCAATATAAAAGCAGCTATTGATAATGGTGATGATGTTACCAGCAAGGATATCTTCACTGCAGCTGCGGCTGGGGATAAGTTTTCAGATGCAGTTGTTGAGAAAGTTGCTTTCTACCTTGGATTAGCAGCAGCTAACTTAGGAAACACTCTTAACCCAGATTCTGTTGTGCTTGGTGGCGGTGTGTCTGCTTCTGGAGAATTTCTGCGCAGCCGTGTAGAAAAATATTTCTTGCAGTATGCTTTTCCAGCCGTTAAAATGTCTACTAAAATTAAAATCGCTGAACTGGGCAACGACGCCGGCATTATCGGAGCCGCAAGTTTAGCTCGTCAATTTGCCTAATTTAAATAGAAATTAATCTTAAATAGCTCGCAGGGTAGAGCTATTTTATCATCTAGCTAGCCACTACTTTTCTTGCAGTTTTGCCTAAGCACGGAGATTTTTGACCAAATCATCTCGATTAAAAATTTTCGCTAAGGCGAATCAGCCCTTTGTATCTTATAAAAAAGGAGTATTTGTTTTATGTCGCAAACGACTATCAACTGGATTTTCACTGCTATTATTTTACTGGCCTTCATAGGTTGGTCCGCTTGGCGCTACCTGCGAATTCGTCGTGCTGCTAAGTTCATCGGCAACAGCGAATTTCAAGGACTTATGCATGGCGGCCAAATTATTGATCTACGCAGTTCATCAGCTTTTCAAACGAAACATATTCTAGGAGCTCGCAATTTCCAGATTGAGCAATTTAAAGAATCACTATCAGCATTGCGTAAGGATAAGCCTGTCTTACTTTACGATAATATGCGCAGTCAGGCTATTGCCCGTGCTGTGCCCATACTCAAAAAGGCTGGCTACAAGGAAATCTACGTCTTAGAAAGTGGCTTTGAAAATTGGGATGGTAAGACTAAGTAAGAAGCTAAACATCTAGTAAGTTTTTCAGATTTATACCTTGTCAGAAATTAACGACTATGATATTATAGTTAGGTGGCCGCTGTAGTTAAATGGTATAATAGAGCAATGGTAATGCTCCGTTCCGAGTTCGATTCTCGGTGGTGGCAGATATACTTAAAAGAGGCTGGGCAAAACTTGTCCAGTCTTCCTGTTTTGGAATAAACTCTTGGTGAAATGGTGAGGAGCAAGACTTGTTGGTCAGGCCAAGAAGTCTTACCCCTGCACAGTTCATTAGGTACTTTAGCACCGATGAACTACTGCTGACTGGTTTTTCTTTTGCCACAAGGCCAAAGTAGAAAACTTAAACGAATGTGATGAGCAAAGTTCATGGTATTAGATAACTTCCAACAGTTTCCCAAACTGCTGAAACAATCACTTGCGTGGTGGTTAAACAATCCAGTGGACTGTTGTTTAAGGGGGTGCCTGAAAATGGAATGCACCCCAAGATAGGGAGGGACTTCCAATCAACCACTGCGTTGACCTAGTAAATTAGAATAATACTAATGAGTCTGGACTTTTGTCCTAGACTCCACTTTTTTAGGATTATAAGCGCTGCAAAATTATTGGCTATCGCAGTTTTATTTTTCAGCCTTAATGTTTCAAAATTCTCATTGGACCTTTTAAACCAGTTCACTATCTTATGTTAAAGGAGTCTATTATGGAAATTCAAGAACTATGGTTAAAAAGAGATGAACTCAGTATTTATGGAAAACTCTATCTGCCTGATAGCAGACAGGAAAAATTGCCTGTCATTATTATGTCGCATGGTTTTAGGGCTACTTATCTCAAGAATGTGAATTACGCTGAGATGGCTTGTAACGCCGGGTATGCTGCCTACATTTTTGACTTTTGCGGTGGCAGCAGCCAAAGCCAGAGTGACGGTCTCTTTACAGATATGTCTGTCTTAACCGAAGCTGACGATTTGCTGGCGGTTATTCGACACATGCAGCAGGATCCTCGTATTGATAATCAGCGCATCTATCTGTTGGGAGAAAGCCAAGGAGGTTTTGTCTCGGCTTACCTTGCTGGACAGATTCCCGAGCAAGTGGCTGGTCTTATACTGTTTTATCCAGCTTTTGTTTTGCAGGATGATGCGGCTGAGCGCCAGGCCAAGTACGGTACAGGCTCCCAATCCAGACAGGTTATGGGCGTTAGTGTAGGCTCTATCTACAATAGGGATGCTTTGTCTTTTGATGTTTATGAGGAAATAGCTGCCTACCAACGCCCTGTCCTTATTGTGCATGGTGATAGCGACTCTATCGTTCCTTTGGTTTACTCAGAGCGAGCACAAAAAGTCTATAAACAGGCCCGTTTAAAAGTTTTACTAGGAGCTGGTCATGGTTTTAAAGCTGACCATGCACTTGCAGCTGGACAGGCTATGCTGGATTACTTAGCAGATTTGGAGCAAGGCTAGAGGAGGAAAAAGTGTCTGTTTTTCTTGGGAGTATTTCAGGAATTATCACTATTTTAGTCATGGTTTTAATAGGCTATCTCCTAGCTGAACGAGGCTGGTTTGACGATAAATCCTCTGCTATCTTAGCTCGTTTGGTTACACAGATTGGTCTGCCTTGCTACATGATTGAAACGATTATAGGGAGATTTTCTGCCTCTGATTTAAAAGAGATGTTGCCTCAGCTTCGCTATCCCGCCTTATCGATGACCATCTTATTGGGAATCGCTCTAGCGATAGCACAAATCTTTCGGGTTGATAAATCCCATCGAGGCCTTTTTGCCTCCATGTTTTTCAACTCAAATACGGTTTTTGTTGGACTCCCCATTAATCAAGCTCTCTTTGGCGATCGCAGTATCCCCTATGTTCTGGTTTACTATATGTGCAATACAACCTTCTTTTGGACGATTGGCCTCTATTTAATTCAGCGCGATGGGCAAAGCAAGCACTCGCTTAATTGGATAGATAGCTTAAAGAAAATCCTGTCACCTCCCCTGTTAGGATTTATACTGGGGGTCGTCTTGGTCTTGTTCAATGTTAAACTGCCTCACTTCGTCATAGCTGATCTGACTTATTTGGGTAATATTACAATTCCCTTATCCATGATTTTTATTGGTTTGTCCATTTCTAAAGTTGGCTTGAAGAACCTTGCTCTTGGTAAAGATAATCTCCTAATTCTCCTAGGGCGCTTTGTTATAGCACCGCTCTTGATGGCTATAATGGTTATGCCAACAAGACTGCCCCATCTCATGAAAGAGGTCTTTATTATCCAGTCAGCTATGCCGGTTATGACCAACGCTCCAGTTGTTTCCAGACTCTACGGGGCAGATGCAGATTATGCTGCTGCTATGGTTACTGAGACAACGGTGATAACTGTCATTGTCATTCCAACTTTGATGGTTTTACTCGGCTGACGAAGATGCTATAATAGGATAATTAGAGATGAAGGAGCCTACAGTAATGACTTATGAACAGGAATTTTTAAAAGACCTTGAAGATTGGCTCAATAGCCAAATCATGGTCAATGAAACAGCGATTAAGGCTAGTCAGCAAGTCTGGGAAGAAGATGGCGATGAACGCGCTAAGGAAGCCCTTACTCGCTATGAAAGCCGTCTGGATGCCTACCAGTTTTTACAAGGAAAAATGGCTAATTACCACCAAGGCAAAAAGTTTCATGATCTGCCTGATGGTTTATTTGGTAAAAGAAAGTACTAGAGAACAAAAAGGGTAGATTCTTTAAAGGAATCACATCTATTGCCTCTTTTGGTCTCTTAAACTGCTTCTGAGGGATAAAAGGTTAATCGAATACGTCATTTAGTTTACAAAATGATGACGAATCGCCTAGAATTGCGATTTCTAGGCGATTTAGTATTTATTTTCTGGAAATAACCTGCTATAATAATAAAAAAAGTTTTTGGAGTTACACATGTCTAAAAAGAAAAATCGCAAAAAAGTATTAAAATTGCAAATGAAACGTCAAGGCTTATTAAAGTCTCAGCCAGCCGTCCCAATGACATCAGCGCCCGCTCAGAATTCAGCTTCTAAGCAGGCAACAGCGCCTAAGTCGACCAGTTCAAAAGTGGTAACAACTTCTCTTGAAGATTTTGCAGCCTCAAAAGAAGTAGCTGATGTGCGTGCTAACTTGGTTGAAACACTTTATGAAGCTGGAATTCATTCAGCAGCTGATTTTGCGAACTGGACTGAAAAAGACTTGCTTGCTCTCAAAGGAATCGGACCAGCAACTGTTAAGAAGTTGCAGGAAAATGGCGTTAGCTTCAAAGCCTAAAATTTAAAGAAAGCCCCATATCAGAGGAGTAAAAGCCTAAGATCTGTCACAGAGAGCGGTAATGTTGAGAAGTCCGCACAGATAGCTTTTACGGGTTGCTGGTAGGTCACAATAGTATAATTGAGTTGCAGAAAAACAAGCTTTCTCGGCTTGTTTTCTGAATGTGGGTGGTACCGCGGATTTAGATATAAATTCGTCCCTGTCTTTAGACAGGGACGTTTTTCATGTAATTTGCAAGTTTAGCTAGAAGGTGAAAATAATGATGAGGATGCTTGGAGCTATTGAAAATAATATCCTACCTGATATCGAAACTGAGCGCCTGTTACTGTGCCAGCGGACAGCTGCGGACGCTTCGGATGTTTTTGACTATGCTAGTTTGCCAGAAGTTACTTATCCTGCAGGTTTCCCACCAGTTGAGACGGTTGAGGATGAAGCTTATTATTTGGAGTATGTCCTGCCTAAAAGTCAAGCAGAGCAGGAGCTACCCTCCGGCTACGGTATCAAGCTGAAAGGTCAGGACAAGGTGATTGGCTCTGTGGACTTTAATCACCGTCATGCAGATGATGTGTTGGAAATCGGCTACACCCTGCATCCGGATTATTGGGGACAAGGAATTGTTCCAGAGGCAGCAGCAGCCCTGATTGAGCTTGGCTTTACCCTCCTCAACCTTCATAAGATTGAATTGAACTGCTATAACACCAATCAGCAAAGTCAGCGTGTGGCGGAGAAATTGGGTTTTACCTTAGAAGCACGGATTCGAGATCGTAAGGATGTCCAAGGAAATCGTTGTGATGACCTGAGGTACGGACTGCTTAAGAGTGAATGGGAGGCGGCTCATGGATAAGAAAAAGATTCTTGCCAGCACGCGCCGATTTGTGAAAGATACTTTAGCTGGTGAAGCCAGCGGTCACGATTGGTGGCATATTGCGCGTGTTACTAAGACAGCTTTGACCATTGCAAGAGCAGAAGGAGCAAACCTTTTTATCTGTGAAATGGCTGCGCTGCTGCATGATATGGCCGATAGCAAGCTCTTTGATGAAGACAAGGCTCTGGATGAGGTTGAGAATTTTCTAACTGAGCAAGGTTTATCACAAGCCCAAATCACTGAAATCACCAGTATCATGACAGGTATTTCCTATAAGGGCGGCCACAACAGCGCTGAACTCAGCTTAGAGGGCAAGGTCGTTCAGGATGCCGATCGTCTCGATGCCATCGGCGCTATCGGCATTGCGAGGACCTTTGTCTACTCGGGCAACAAAGGACGCCTAATCCATGATCCTAACATGAAGCCAAGAGAAAATCTTAGCCTAGAGGACTACCGCAAGGGCAAGGACACTGCCATCATGCACTTCTACGAAAAGCTCCTCAAACTCAAAAACCTCATGAACACAACAGAAGGCACGCGCCTAGCCCAAGGCCGCCATGAGTTTATGGAGACCTACCTCCAGCAATTTTATGCTGAGTGGGAGGGGGAGCGGTGAAAAGCTAATACTTATGTAGTTGTGATTAAAAAAAGGTTTTACTAAGGTGAAAAATATGTCAATAAGTGGTTGGATAGCTTTATCAGGAGTAGTTGTTACTGCTGTTGGAGTTTTAGTTACATGGGCAACATCGAAGTCAGATACTTCTGCTGATGATATTGTACGGTTTGAGAATAATCAGAAATCTGTTGAAAATAGTATCAGCGAGAAAACTCAAGAAATCGAAAAAACACCTGAAAAACAAATTCCTAATTTTTTGAGACATAAACAAAATGAAACCGTTCCAGAATATATGGAAAGAGTTTTTAATATACTAAATTCTAGGGAACAAGGATTTGAATATAAAAAATTAGTTGGTGAAAAAGGATTTGTTTATTTAAGTGATGATATTTCGGATTTAAAGTCTAACGCGATTGCTAGTTTTTCTGATTCTAATGGTAAAATTTGGTATTACCATAAAGGATTAAAAAGAATTAACAAAGAAGCCGAAAATATTATGAAAAATATTTATAATGGTGAGGCTAAATTAAAGAAGGAGTTATATTAATATGTCAAAAGAACTTTCACCAAAATACAATCCAGCTGAGGTTGAGGCTGGTCGCTATCAGAAATGGCTTGAGGAAGATGTTTTCAAGCCGTCAGGCGATAAGAAAGCTAAGCCTTATTCGATCGTGATTCCGCCGCCAAATGTGACGGGAAAACTGCACTTGGGACACGCTTGGGACACGACGCTTCAAGATATTATTATCCGTCAGAAGCGCATGCAGGGGTTTGATACCCTTTGGCTGCCTGGCATGGACCATGCGGGTATCGCCACACAGGCCAAGGTCGAAGCCCGCTTGGCTGAAGACGGGATTTCCCGTTACGACCTCGGCCGTGAGAAATTCTTGGATAAGGTCTGGGAATGGAAGGGCGAGTATGCCGCAACCATCAAGGAGCAGTGGGGCAAGATGGGAATTTCTGTCGATTACTCACGTGAACGTTTCACCCTTGATGAAGGTTTGTCTAAAGCGGTCCGCAAGGTTTTCGTAGAACTCTATAAAAAGGGCTGGATCTACCGTGGTGAATTTATTATCAACTGGGATCCTAAAGCCCGCACAGCTTTGTCTGACATCGAAGTTATCCACAAGGATGTTGAGGGTGCTTTCTATCACATGAACTACATGCTGGAAGATGGCTCTCGCACTCTGGAAGTCGCAACCACCCGTCCAGAAACCATGTTTGGGGATACAGCTGTCGCTGTCAATCCAAACGATGAGCGTTACAAGGACTTAATTGGCAAAAATGTTATCCTGCCAATCGTTAACAAGCCAATTCCAATCGTTGCTGACGAGCATGCGGATCCAGAGTTTGGTACAGGTGTCGTTAAAATCACACCGGCTCATGACCCTAACGACTTCCTGGTCGGTCAGCGTCACAATCTGCCGCAAGTCAATGTTATGAATGACGACGGAACTATGAATGAACTGGCTGGTGAATTTGCTGGCATGGATCGTTTTGAGGCTCGCAAGGCAACGGTTGCTAAATTAGAGGAAATCGGTGCCCTTGTGAGAATTGAAAAAATGACTCATTCGGTCGGTCACTCAGAACGCACAGGTGTTATGGTGGAACCACGCTTGTCCACCCAATGGTTTGTCAAAATGGATCAGCTGGCTAAAAATGCCATTGCCAACCAAGACACAGACGACAAAGTGGACTTTTACCCACCTCGTTTTAACGATACTTTCCTCCAATGGATGGAAAATGTTCACGACTGGGTTATCTCCCGTCAGCTCTGGTGGGGCCACCAAATTCCTGCTTGGTACAATGCGGACGGCGAGATGTATGTCGGAGAAGAAGCACCGGAAGGCGACGGCTGGACACAAGATGAAGATGTCCTTGATACTTGGTTCAGCTCTGCCCTTTGGCCATTCTCAACCATGGGCTGGCCGGACACGGACTCAGAAGATTTCAATCGTTACTTCCCAACCTCAACCCTTGTCACAGGTTATGATATCATCTTCTTCTGGGTGTCTCGCATGATTTTCCAATCTCTGGAATTCACTGGCCGCCGTCCTTTCAAGAATGTCCTGATTCACGGGCTTATTCGTGATGAACAGGGTCGTAAGATGTCTAAATCTCTCGGTAATGGGATTGACCCAATGGATGTTGTTGACAAATACGGTGCTGACGCTCTGCGCTGGTTCCTTTCAAACGGCTCTGCGCCAGGTCAGGATGTGCGTTTCTCTTATGAAAAGATGGACGCCGCTTGGAATTTCATTAACAAGATTTGGAATATTTCCCGCTATATCCTTATGAACAATGAAGGTCTCACCCTAGATCAAGCGACAGCCAATGTTGATAAGGTTTCTGCAGGGACAGCGGGCAATGTCACAGACAAATGGATTCTCCATAATCTCAATGAAACGATTAGCAAGGTTACGGAAAACTTTGACAAGTTTGAGTTTGGTGTGGCTGGTCATCTCCTCTATAACTTCATCTGGGATGAATTCGCCGACTGGTATGTGGAGTTGACCAAGGAAGTCCTCTACAGCGACAATGAAGACGAAAAAATCATCACGCGCTCAGTCCTCCTCTACACACTGGACAAGATTCTGCGTCTGCTGCATCCAATCATGCCGTTTGTAACAGAGGAAATCTTTGGACAATACGCTGAGGGCTCAATCGTGACAGCAACTTACCCAACCGTTAACCCTGCTTTTGAAAATGAAGCTGCGCATAAAGGTGTGGAAAGCCTCAAAGACTTGATTCGTAGTGTTCGAAATGCACGTGCCGAAGTCAACGTAGCACCAAGCAAACCAATCACTATCCTTGTCAAAACCAGCGACAGCGAATTGGAAAAATTCTTTAACAGCAATGTCAACTATATCAAACGCTTCACCAATCCTGAAAAACTTGAAATCAGCTCAACTCTTGACACACCAGATCTTGCCATGTCAGCCGTTATCACAGGCGCCGAAATCTTCCTGCCTCTGGCAGACCTGCTAAACGTAGAAGAAGAGTTAGAACGCCTCAACAAAGAGCTAGCTAAATGGCAGAAAGAACTGGACATGGTCGGCAAAAAACTCAGCAACGAAAAATTCGTCGCTAACGCCAAACCAGAAATCGTCCAAAAAGAACGCGACAAACAAACCGACTACCAAGCTAAGTATGACGCGACAGTAGAGCGGATTAAAGAGATGGAGAAGCTTGAAAAATAAGATTAGTTTATAAGCTCCATGTTCAAAATGAGCATGGGGTTTTTTAATCTATGGATAATCACCTTAAATTTGGAAAAAGTTATATAAAGTTATATAATAAAGTGGAAGTTATATAAAGTTATATAATAAAGTGGAAGTTATATAATCGGGCAAGGGTGTTCGACTGTATAAAAAAGATAGCTTCTTTCTGGATGCAACTTTCTTAGATGTAACTATTTTTGTCGAATCTTTTATTTTACCTAATCCATAGGTACCCTTTATACCTTGCTAATTGAGCTTGGCATAAAAGTTCAGAATTTAATAGATTACTTTTTTGCAAGTTAAATTCCCACTGCTTTTATAGCTTTAATATCTTAATATAAGGAGAATTTAGATGGCAGCTAATCCTTTTACATTGGGCTTTGGAAAACGCCCTTATACCTTCATTTCTCGAACATCTGAGATTCAATCGGTTATAAATGACTTTAATGAAGAGAATTCCGCCTCCCAATCCTATCTTATAACCGGTGTACGCGGATCGGGTAAGACAGTAACCATGACGGCTATTGCTAATAGTTTAAGGGAGTCCGGTGACTGGATTGTTATCAATCTTAATCCTAATCGCGACTTACTTGAGAGTTTAGTTGCCAAACTTTATGACATTCCAGAACTCCATCAGTTATTTATCAAAGCTAAGTTCAATCTTACTTTATTTGGTATTGGTGCTGCTATAGAGAATGTGCCTCCGATCAATGATATTGAAGTGGCGTTGGAGAAAATGCTGGCTCAAGTCAAATTGTTGGATAAGAAAGTTCTTGTCACTATAGATGAAGTAACAAAAACTGAGACCATGAAGATTTTTACCAGTAGTTTTCAGCTTTTGATACGTGAGGATTATCCTATTTTTCTACTTATGACGGGGCTCTATGAGAATATCTATGAGTTGCAGAATGATGCCACACTTACCTTTCTTTACCGTTCGCCTAGACTGGATCTAGCTCCACTAGACAAGATTTCTATCAAGAAGCGTTACCGTGAGATTTTCAATCTTACAGATGAAAAAGCTATAGACATGGCTAATTTGACTGCTGGATATTCCTTTGCATTCCAAACTCTAGGCTATCTCTGCTGGAAGAATCGCAACTATTTAGATAATCGTAAAGCCCTGCTTGAAGCTTACGATGAAACCTTACAGAGTTATGTCTATCAAAAGATCTGGTCAGAGCTTTCAGATCAAGATAAAAAAGTCCTTACAGTCCTGTCTAAACACTCAAAGATTCGCACTAAGGATCTAAGAGAGGCTCTTAAATTCACCCCAAGTCTCATGTCTGTATACCGCGAGCGCCTCAAACGAAAAGGTCTCATCAATACGTCTGAATACGGTCATATATCCTTAACTCTGCCCCGCCTAAGTAACTTTATCTTAGAGTATGAAGGGTTGGAGTAGAGCAATAACACCATGATATTAATTAGACCGTTTGTAATAGAATAATTTGCATAAAGAAATAGCGAGGTTAAATGATATGGCTGAGTCAAAGACGAAACGATTACTTTATTTTATGTCTGAGTTAGAAAAGGGAAATCAGATCGATAAGGATGCGTATCTGTCTAAGTTCAAGATTACTGATCGGACAATGAAAGAAGATATCAGCGAACTGAAAGCCAATTTAAAAGAATTGCGCCCTAACATGCACATCAAATTTTCACGAAAATATGCTTGCTATTATGCGGACTATGAACAAGGGTATGGAAATTTAAAGTATAATCAAGCAGTTATTCTCTCAAAAATCTTATTGGAAAGCCGAGCCTTACGAAAAGATGAAGTCTCTGAAATCATTAATATTTTTGTAGAACGCGCAGTTGATGATAAAGAACGTACAAGAATTAAGAAATTAACTCAGTTTGAACTCAATAGTTATCAGGAATTAAAGTTTTATCGAGAATCTAATAAGACTATTTTGCCGATTATTTCCGCTATTTTTGATGCAATTGTTGATCAGCGTCCACTAGCTTTTAGCTATGCAAAACCCTCTAGCAAGATTGAAGAGTACATTGTTTTGCCCATTTCTGTTATTTTTGATAGTCATTATTTTTACTGCATTTCTTACAAATTAGATGAGAATTTTAAGAGTCAATATAAACTGCAGGAATTAAGGTATTTTCGGGTGGATAGATTTAAAACCATTCATAAATCTACTGTAGATTCCGCTTTTTCACTAACTGAAGAAGAACGAAAACGACTTATTAAGGATGAACAGGTTCGATACCAGACTTTCTCAATGTTTTCTGATCAGAAATGGGTGAAGATTCAGTTTAAGTATACGGGTAAATTTAGGGATGTATTAGAGGCGGATATTCCAAAATTGAAAATCGTTAATGAGTTGGAAAGTGGTATTGTCTATGAGATAGAAACCCTGAGTTTATTTGGTTTTCAGAAATATATTCAACGTTTCGATGGAGATTTTATATTTCTGGATATAAAAAGTATAAAAAATAACTATGATTAATACGGAAAATATCTTTTGAGATTCAAGTAGAAGTACATATTTTATGTGCTTCTATTTGTATTTTTAAGGGAAAAGTTATATAGAATACGTAATTTAAACTAAGACGCCGAAAAAACATGTTTATTTAATGTGTTTTTCTGATATACTTTAGATGTTGAAAGGATATAGGCCTATACGAATCATTTCGATATTGTTTATTTAAAGTGTCGATTTGTTTATATAAGTAGTTTGTGAGGTGGATGAATGATTTTAGCACATTATGAACATGAAACAGGTAAGAAGCAGTCATTAGAGGAACACTCTTTTAATGTAGCTAACAAAGCAAGGGAAGATGCTGACTCTATTGGGCAGGGAGATTTGCTTTTTTTGCTAGGCCTTTATCATGATCTAGGAAAAGCCGATCAAAAATTCCAAGATAAATTAACCAAGAATCCTGCTATGCATGTTGACCATTCCTATGCTGGCGCTAAGTATTTGTTTCGTATGGTACAACAAGCGGCAAAGGCTTTAGAGGTAGATAGATGGTTAATATCTACTTTTAATGATATAGTAGCCTATGTTATTTCTGCTCATCATGGTATGTATGATATTCCGATGTCCAATGATACTGAAAATAGTAGTTTATTTGATAATAATAAATTACACTATCGCATTAGAAGAAAGATGGAAGATTACCATTTTACAAGTGATGTTGTGGGATTTGCTCAGGTACTAGAAAAACAATTGCCAAAATATGGTTATCTGAATTTAAACGATTTAATAGATAAGGCTTTCGAAAATTTTCAGAAAGCTTGGAGCAGCCTCTCTGTACAAGATAACAGCGAGCGTGATTTTTATTGTTCTTGCTTTGTTAGATTGTATCTATCTTTTCTAAAAAATGCAGATATTCTAGATACTATCAATGCCTATGATTTATTATTAGAGCCTTTTAATCCTGAGGAATACAAGACTTTGCAAGAGTCTTATTACAAATCAGTTGAGGATTTATATGCTAGTTTTGGAAATCCTAAAACAGAATTAAACCGTGTCCGCACAGTGATTGGTGAACGTGTTAAGCGGCGTGGAATTGAAGACTCAAGTGGAATCTATCGTCTAAATCTACCAACAGGTGCTGGAAAGACTAATTTGAGTCTGCGTTATGCTGTTCATCAAATGCGACATCAGCATAAAAAACGTTTTTTCTATATGACACCCTTTTTATCTGTTTTGGAACAAAATGCTTCAGCTATTAAGAAGATTATTGGCAAGGATGGCGTTCTTGAGCATCATTCAAATATAGTTCAGGAACAGGATGGGAGCTATGATGGATTTGGCGATGAAACATGCCAAAATTTGCAAGCGCAGTATCTAACGGATAGCTGGGATAGTCCAGTTGTGCTAACGACCATGGTTCAATTTTTTCAGACATTATTTAAAACAAAGTCTGCCAATATTAGGCGATTTTCAAATTTGACGAATAGTGTTTTGATTTTAGATGAAGTACAATCGTTACCCATAGAAGTTACCACACTTTTTAATTTGACGATGAATTTTCTTTGTCAAGTGATGAATGCAATGATTGTGCTTTGTACGGCAACCCAACCTATCTATGATTCTAGGAAGATTTCCCATCGATTAGTTTATGGCGGGGAAAATGCAGAACTGCCTGATATTGTGATGCTTACGGAATCAGAGCAAAAAGTATTTACTCGTACAGAATTACGAAAGTTTGATGACAATGATAATAAAGTGACTCTGAATGAATTGGCAGCTGCCATTATAGAGAATAATCAGTCCACACTTATTATATTGAATACTAAGCCAGCTGTTGCAAAATTATATCAACTTTTGGAGGAACAAACTGACAGGCCACTCTATCAGCTTTCTACAAACATGTGTGCTCAACATCGCTTTGATATTATTGAAAAAATAAAGTCAGAATTAATTCAAAATATTCCTCTCATCTGTGTGAGTACACAATTGATTGAAGCAGGTGTGGATGTGGATTTTGAACGTGTGATTCGCTCTTATGCTGGTATTGATTCTATTGTACAGGCGGCAGGTCGGTGCAATCGTGAGGGCAAACGGACTATGGGGCAAGTAACCTTGGTTAATCTATTTGATGAAGAAGAAATTCTAACTTATCTGAAAGAAATTCGTCAGAAAAAAGATTCAACAGAAGCCATTTTATTCCAGAAAACATCACCCATCAATGTCACTGATTTGAATGTTGACTTTTTTGAAAAATATTATGCTGACAATAAAATTCAGATGGATTATCCGATATCTGATAATGAGTCAATCTATGATTACCTTAGTCAGAACACCTATTCTACACAATTGACATCAGGTAAATTACGGCAGTCGTTCAAAAGAGCTGGACAAAAGATGGACTTAATCAAAGATGAGAGTATTGGTGTTTTAGTTTCTTATGGGGATGCCGCTGATCAACTAACTATTTTAGAAGAAAAATTATCAGAGAATCCCTATCCAGTTGGTCAGGAGTTGTTAGAAATTAAACAGGAACTAAAACAATTGCAGCCTTATACTGTCAATCTTAGGGAACATGATGAGCTTCTAAAAGTGACAAGAGCATACTTAAATGGACAAATTTTTATATTGCAAGAAGAATATTATGATGATGTAGCTGGGATTAAAAAAGATACCAGTAATGTTAATTTGATTTTTTAGAAGATTGACTTTTATGCAAATCAGGACTAAAATGAAAGCGTTTTACTGAATGTTGTGAAAATAAGGAAGATTGGAGGAAAGGACATTGTACAGATCGAGAAATTTTTATTTGCGAGTCAAGGGGGACTTAGCTCTTTTTACAAATCCGGCTACTAAGGGAGGTGGAGAGAGGTCAAGCTACGCTATACCAACTCGTCAGGCCTTGCAAGGAATTGTTGATTCTGTTTACTATAAGCCGACTATACGAAATGTCGTAACTGAAGTTAAAGTAGTCAATCAAATTCAAACAGAGTTACATGGTGTTAGGGCATTACTTGCTAACTATGAGGCGGATTTAAGCTATGTTTCTTATCTCAGCGATGTGGAATATTTGGTTAAATTTTATTTTACCTGGAATGAAAATCGCCCTGATTTGGTTAATGATCGTTTACCCAATAAGCATGAGGCTATTATGGCACGCTCCATAAAAAAAGGGGGGCGTCGTAATGTTTTTTTGGGTACGAGTGAGTGCTTAGGGTTAGTCGATGAAGTTAGCCAAGAAGAATACGAACACGCAGAAACATACTATGCTAATCAAACGATTGACTTTGGTATCATGTTTCATTCGTTTGCTTATCCAACGGATAAAACGCAGCCATTACGTTCTTACTTTACCAAGACAGTTATGGAAGAAGGTATAATACGTTTCAAAGAACAAGAAGAATGCGAGATTATGAACACACTGTCTAGTTATGCATTTAAGGCAGCAGGACAAGTCAAACCAGTCGATGAAGAATTCACTCTTTATCAAGCGGATAAAGCTAGAGAAGAAGGAGGGCGCTGATGAACTTTTTAACCTCACTGTGGAAGACCTATGAATCGGCAGAAACGGATGGGTGGGTTGATAATACTCAAAAGTCTAGAACAATTCTTTTACCGATTTATCACGATAGCAAGCGCTCAAATGGGAAAAATATTATTTCTGTTCAATTAAATAAAACAGGACAACTGATGAAGGCAACCATATTGGCTGATGGAGATGTGATTATCTTTCCGGTTACCTTTAAATCTGTAGCTAGATCTAGTAATACAGATCCACATCCATTAGTTGATGAAATGAAATATCTAACTCCCACTATAAATCAATTGTATAATGATAAGTATAATTCTCAACTAGCCAATTGGATTGAATTTACAGATAATCCGGAAATAAAACGATTTCTAAAAACTATTCAATCTTATTTGAGTAAAGAAAATTTCGAGGATGAGATTTTTAAGTCTATTTATGGAAAAAACTATGAACGAGAGGGTTTGAAGGTTAAAATTGGTAAGAAATCAATAGACTTCAAAAATTGTTATATTGAATTTCGAATAGCTGATTTTATTAGTTCAAAGACAGTTTCTGTAACGAATTATTTGGAATTGCATCAAGATTATATCCGATATGTCAATGCCTACCATGAGAAAAATATAATATGTAACATCAGTGGAGAGAAGAGCGCTCCTTTAAGCACTTCTGACCATCGTTATTTTATTAGTAATTTAAAGCTTATTTCAGGGAGTGATAGTACAGCGAAAGAGAACTATTTGGGACGTTTCACAAATCCAAATGATGTTATAAGAATAGGATATGATACTTCAGAGAAAATTCATCTTATGGCTAAATTCCTCTTGGAAAACGATGATACTCATACGAGTCTAGGAACAGGTCAGCATCTCATCAACTGGTTTAGCGATGATTTAACTAATCAAAGCCAGCTAAAACTGACCGAACCTCAGGAGGTGGCTGGTGTTTTTGATGAAGATTGGGATATTTCTTTTGATGAAGATAATCTAGAAAATCGTCTAAAGTTTATAGTCGGTCAAACAAACAGAAGTATTAACCAGTCATTTATTCATGGGCCAAAACAGTTTAGTGACGCGTCAACTTATTATGTTGCCATTATAAAACAAAAGTCAAAAGGGCGTGTTGCTCTTGAATACTTTCGTCATTTACAGGGTTCAGACCTTTTGAAAAATCTTGATAAATGGCAGAGCCAGTATTCTTGGGAAGTCAGAAAAAAAGATGGTATTGATTTCCAAAAAACACCAAGTTTTAATGAGGTTATTTTGGCCGCCTATGGTGTTGAGCGTGAAGAGCGCAAGGGCCAGGAACGTGAGATAGTCTTGAAATTAGATAATGATAGCTTCAAAAGTGATTTATACCAACAGTTGGTGACAGCATTGATTGATGGAAAACAAATCCCTAGTAGTATTGTCAAGAAGTTAGAAAACAACATCAAACAGCGTCGAAGGTATCCGAACCAATGGTATCAAGTACAAAACGTTAGCTTAGCGATTTTACATAAACAATATGGAAAGGAATTTACACCAATGTTAGACCATCAAGAAACAGATCGTTCTTATCTATTTGGACGTCTACTTGCTATTTATGAGTTGATTGAAGAACTATATAACAAATCTAAAGATCCCGATAAAGAGAATCGGAATCAGAGAATTACTAATGCTGAACGTTATTGGTCCGCATATACTACCCAACCTGCAACGCTAATGACAGTTTTAGATAGTAAAGTTCGCTATTGTATTAACTATTTACAGGTTAATGAAATAGGTTATTGGAGAAAATTGGAGAATGAACTAAAGGAAATTATTCAACTCTTATCACCTATTATGGAGGATAAAAGTATCAATCAACCGTTAGACTATAAATTTATCTTTGGCTACTATGCTGAAAAGCAATTTTATTAGACTAAACAAACTAAAGAAAACGAGGAATAAGATATGCTAGAACACAAAATTGATTTTATGGTGACCGTTGAAGTGAGAGAAGCTAATGCAAATGGAGATCCCTTATCAGGGAATATGCCAAGAACAGATGCTAAGGGTTATGGTTTGATGAGTGATGTTTCGATTAAGCGTAAAATCAGAAACCGTATGCAAGACATGGGACATGAAATCTTTGTCCAATCTAGGGATAGGGTTGATGATAATATTTATTCATTAAAAAACCGTCTAGAGGCCAAAAACTTTTTCGAGACTGCTAAGAAAGGTAAAAAGGAGAAAAAATCTGTTGAAAATTTTTTAAACCAAATAAATACGGAGTGGCTTGATGTACGTAGCTTCGGACAAGTATTTGCTTTTGACGGTTATTCTGCTGCAAATGTTCGAGGACCTGTATCTATTTCTTGGGCGAAAAGTTTAGAAACGGTTGTATCTCAAAGTGTGCAAATTACCAAGAGTACAAATAGTGAATTGGATAGCAAAACTGAGTTAGAATCTAGCACTATGGGAATGAAACATTTTGTGGATTATGGAGTCTATGTGATTAAAGGATCAATTAATGCTTATTTTGCTGAAAAAACCGGATTTTCTGATGAAGATGCTGAGGTGATTAGAGAAGCGCTCGTTAGTCTTTTTGAAAACGATGCATCATCGGCTCGTCCTGAAGGGTCAATGCGTGTGCGTGAGGTCTTTTGGTTTATGCATAGCAGTAAGTTAGGGAATGTATCTAGTGCGCGTATTTTTGATTTGTTAGAATCCGATAAAGAAAAGCAGGACAAAGATAGCTATGAAGACTATGCTATCCATCTCAACCAAGAAAAACTGACAGACTATGAAGCTAAAGGATTGAAAGTTGATATTTTAGAAGGACTTTAATATGGTCTATTCAGAAAATGATTATCTGATGTTATCGGGAATTCAGCACTTCCAATTTTGTAAAAGGCAATGGGGATTGATCCATATTGAGCAGCAATGGGCTGACAATGAAGCAACAGCCCATGGGCAGATTTTGCACCAAAAGGCAGATAATCCCTATATTAAGGAAAAACGAAAAGATGTTATCACTTCACGAGCTATGCATGTCTCATCAAAAATGCTTGGTCTTTATGGCATTCTTGATGTTGTGGAATTTCATAAAAATGACAATGGTATTGTTCTAAATGGCAAACGAGGGAAGTGGCTACCCTGTGTTGTTGAATATAAACGGGGGAAACCTAAAAGAGATACTCGCGATATTGTTCAATTGGTAGCGCAGACTATTTGCCTTGAGGAAACTTTTGGGTGTCAGATTGAGACTGGCTGTCTTTACTACCACAGCGTGAATCAAAAGAAGATAATTGAAATCACTGAAGAATTGCGCCAAAAAGTTTTTGATTTAGCTGAACAAATGCATTATTATTATGATAATAAAATCATAGATAAGGCAGAGTATTTTAAAAATTGCCCTTTGTGCTCTTTAGTGGATATTTGTAAACCACGTCTAAGTAAGAAGTCTCGCAATGTGGACAATTACATTAAACAGTCTTTAGCAAGTGAGGATAGTTTATGAAAAAATTGCTAAATACTTTATATCTCACGCAAGATAACTTTTATTTAACGCGTGAGCGGGATAATATTGTTGTCAAACAGGAGGGAAAGGTTGTTAGTCGTTTTCCTTATCGGATTATTGATGGCATTGTTTGCTTTTCATACTTAGGTGCCTCACCATCTTTGATCGAACTTTGTGCAAAAAATCAAATTAACCTTTCTTTTCATACACCTCAAGGTCGTTTTTGCGGTCGTTTTGTAGGTCCGACCAATGGCAACGTTTTGCTCAGACGTGAGCATTATCGCTTAGCGGATCATGATCTTTCGACGGAATACGCTAAGCGCTTCATCTTAGCGAAGGTGTCTAATTCCAGAAAATATTTACTTCGTTTTAAGCGTGATCACCGTGATAAGATTGACACTCAATTATTTGAAGATATCAATACAGAATTGACTTGGGCTTTGGAGCAAATTCAATCTGCACCTGACAAGGAAACTTTGTTGGGAATTGAAGGCCAAGCAGCCAATCAGTACTTCAGGGCATTCAATGAATTAATTCTAACGGATAAAGAAACTTTTAAATTTAACGGCCGGACACGAAGACCACCACGGGATTGCGTCAATGCTCTGATGTCATTTGGATATAGTTTGCTGACTTACGAATGCCAATCGGCTTTAGAAGCAGTTGGATTGGATAGTTATGTTGGATTTTACCATACAGATAGGCCGGGTCGTACTAGTCTAGCTCTGGACTTGGTGGAAGAATTTCGTTCTTATATTGTTGATAGATTTGTTTTTTCGCTGATAAACAAAGGGCAATTAAATAAAAAGCATTTGGACATCAAGGAAAATGGCAGTGTTATTCTAACAGAAAAAGGCCGTGCTATTTTTATTGAAGCATGGCAGAAGCGTAAGCATACAGAAGTTGAACATCCTTTCACTAAGGAAAAAGTCAAGTTAATGCTCTTGCCTTATGTTCAAGCTCAGCTATTGACTAAAGCAATTCGTGGGGAATTGGAATCCTATCCGCCATTCTTAATTTAGGAGTCAGTTTATGATGGTTTTAGTGACTTATGATGTGAATACAGAGACTGCTGCAGGCAGGAAACGTCTCCGTCACGTTGCGAAGCTCTGTGTCGATTATGGTCAGCGCGTGCAACATTCAGTCTTTGAATGTTCTGTGACACCGGCTGAATTTGTCGAAATAAAAAATAAACTGTTGACAATCATTGACCAAGAATCAGATAGCATACGATTTTATCTTCTTGGCAAGAATTGGCAAAACCGTGTAGAAACCCTTGGGCGAAACGACAGTTATGACCCTGATGCGGGGATATTACTTTTATAAAACTTGAGTGCGAACCTAGGTTGCACATCAAAACCTAGGGCACTCGCGCACAAAAATACAGAACTGAGTGGCAAAAAGTGTTTTTTACTGATAGAATACTATCAGTGACTAATAACATTTAGCCACAAACGGTGCAACTACGCGCTGTCGCACCCCACACGGGTGCGTGGATTGAAATTGCTATGGTAATGGTCATCAGGCCAAGAGTAACGCCCGTCGCACCCCACACGGGTGCGTGGATTGAAATTATCTTGGTGGAGCAGCATCAAAACCCATCTGGGGTCGCACCCCACACGGGTGCGTGGATTGAAATTTGCCTGCCCTCTCACTTCTCAGGCAAGAACAAAGTCGCACCCCACACGGGTGCGTGGATTGAAATCACTGTATCAGCTAATGTGAGTCAGTTGAAATCGTCGCACCCCACACGGGTGCGTGGATTGAAATAATTAAAAGTGTTAAATATCGTACGAGAAGCTGCTGTCGCACCCCACACGGGTGCGTGGATTGAAATCGCCCTTTGGGATCTCTAAGTGTCGTTTTAGGGAAAGAGGTCGCACCCCACACGGGTGCGTGGATTGAAATCGCCTGTCGAAAATGGTGGGTTGGCAATGATGAGTCGCACCCCACACGGGTGCGTGGATTGAAATATCAATGAATTTACAGCATCTAAAAATTCCGGCGTCGCACCCCACACGGGTGCGTGGATTGAAATAATTAAAAGTGTTAAATATCGTACGAGAAGCTGCTGTCGCACCCCACACGGGTGCGTGGATTGAAATTAGCTCATGCTCAATCTTTCTATTTCGAACCATTGGTAGTCGCACCCCACACGGGTGCGTGGATTGAAATAATGCCTTCATGCTTCCCATACACCGTTGTTTTTGTCGCACCCCACACGGGTGCGTGGATTGAAATCAAGTAATACATTGCAGAGGCTTTACGGCGCTTTCGTCGCACCCCACACGGGTGCGTGGATTGAAATATCGGGACCTGTCCTCCTCGGCCTCGCCGACGATGGTCGCACCCCACACGGGTGCGTGGATTGAAATTCTTTTAGTCAGACCAGTTATCCGCTTAATATCGTCGCACCCCACACGGGTGCGTGGATTGAAATCGCAGTCGTAATCCGTCATCACCCCTCCGTTTTTGGTCGCACCCCACACGGGTGCGTGGATTGAAATTGTTGGTATTATCACTAATAACCCTTTTAACCAAGTCGCACCCCACACGGGTGCGTGGATTGAAATGATTGAGTAACTTCTATGCGGCCATCGTCAAGCCGTCGCACCCCACACGGGTGCGTGGATTGAAATAGATACTAGATCTTTGACTAGCTTCCATGATCTGTCGCACCCCACACGGGTGCGTGGATTGAAATATTCCTTTGTCACCGTCTTTAGCCATCTTGTCATGTCGCACCCCACACGGGTGCGTGGATTGAAATATCGTTTCTTTCTGGGGCATATGCTTTACCGTCTTGTCGCACCCCACACGGGTGCGTGGATTGAAATACTTAAAAAAATTATCTGTCAAAATCTAACCGATCGTCGCACCCCACACGGGTGCGTGGATTGAAATAGGTTGTGCAGTCAACCGCCCTACTAAACTACTGCGTCGCACCCCACACGGGTGCGTGGATTGAAATTTTTCTGACAGACATATTGTGCTTGTCAATTAGGTCGCACCCCACACGGGTGCGTGGATTGAAATATCCTTGCCATAACCTAAAACTAAGGCTGTGTTTGTCGCACCCCACACGGGTGCGTGGATTGAAATATGGGATTTGAAGCTATAGCCAACACATTTATTTTGTCGCACCCCACACGGGTGCGTGGATTGAAATCCTGAATATAATGGCTTGTAGTCAACTTCCAGTTCGTCGCACCCCACACGGGTGCGTGGATTGAAATAGCTAGTGCTTGACTTGTATTGCCGCCAAATCGTGTCGCACCCCACACGGGTGCGTGGATTGAAATGCTATCCACTGGCTTATTGATCGCATGTTGAAATTGTCGCACCCCACACGGGTGCGTGGATTGAAATATGGTAAGCGATTCCCAAACAACAAGTAAACTACAAGTCGCACCCCACACGGGTGCGTGGATTGAAATAATCATTATTGTATGGTGTGCCTTTGGAAGCTAAGTCGCACCCCACACGGGTGCGTGGATTGAAATTTGGTTTTGTTGGCAAATTTATTAGTTGTCTTAGGTCGCACCCCACACGGGTGCGTGGATTGAAATTCTTTTTTGCATGATGTTTTTTTATTTGCGGAAGGTCGCACCCCACACGGGTGCGTGGATTGAAATATGCTGATTTACAAACAAGGCAGGCAATCCTGCGTCGCACCCCACACGGGTGCGTGAATTGAAATTTCTGTTTTTCGCTGTTTACTATAGGGAGTATATCGGCTCATTGTCGACTTATAGTGGGTGACCAAAGAGTTTGTAAGCACCAGACTTATCCATGGTGGTGACCTTAGCCTGCATTCTGACTTTGAGCAGATACTTGAGGAAATAGTTATAGATAGTAGTTTGAGACCTGCTTTCTAGGATGGTGATAATGCTATTAGTATGGAAATCCTGAGCGATAAAAGCTAGCTGCCCTTTGCTCCTTGAAGTGGAATTTATTTCAGGTAGGATATCTGAGAACTCGTCAAAACCTTCTTTGAATTGGGATCAAGCTCTCGGTAGACGGTTTATGTTGAGATACGTAGTCTACAAACGTTGTCTGTTAGGGTGACGTCATTCGTTAGGAGCTCAGCTACCTTGACTTTGGTCTCTGAAACCACGACTCATTGATAGGGTTAACACTGGAAACGTCTCTTAAGAAGGGTGGTCAGCCTGCTTGCTTGCACTTCAATGTAGGAATGGTGCTGAAGAGCGTAGATGATTTTGATGCTTTGATCTTTAATTCCAAGCAATTCTGTAGTGAGATAGAGTTGTTCCATATGAGCTTTTCTAATGTGAGTTTTATCGCTGTTCATTATAAGTATCATATGGAACTTTTTCATACTCAAAAAGTTCCGTAATTCTTGCGGTGGGATTTACCCATTATAGAAATTATAGAGCCTTTATTACTTATTACTGGGCTTGTTTTTATTATCCTCAAAACGGCGATGACTGATTTTTTTTTTCTTACAAAACTGTAAGAAATTAGAGAGCGATTGTAAGGTTCAAGGGGGAAATTTTCGGTAAACTAAAGATGGTTAAAGATAAAGAAGCACCGTTAGGTCAATTCAGCTTTCAGCTGATTGGTTCTTAGGTTATAATAAATAGAAAAGAGGATACCACATGCTGTTAGAAATTAATCATCTCAAGAAAATTTTCCGCACGCGCTTCTCCAAGGAAGAGACCCATGCGCTGCAGGATGTTGATTTTAAGATTGACAATGGCGAATTTATCGCCATTATGGGGGAGTCGGGCTCTGGCAAGACTACCCTGCTCAATATTCTGGCGACCTTAGAAAAGCCAACGGAAGGTTCAGTTATGCTCAATGGTCAGGATATTACCAAAATCAAGGAGAGCCAGCTGGCTAGTTTTCGTCTCAAGAATCTAGGATTCGTCTTTCAGGAGTTCAACCTGCTGGATACCTTGTCTGTAAGGGACAATATCTTTTTGCCTCTGGTCTTGGATCGCAAGCCCTATCAGGAAATGAATCGCCGTTTAAATGAACTGGCTCCTTTACTCAAGATCCAAGACTTATTGGACAAGCGCCCTTTTGAGCTATCTGGTGGGCAAAAGCAAAGGGTAGCAGTGGCCAGAAGTCTGATGGCCAATCCGCAGGTTCTGCTGGCTGATGAACCGACCGCAGCTCTGGATTACCGCAACTCTGAAGACTTGCTCAACCTATTTGAAACCATTAATTTAGATGGTCAGACCTTACTTATGGTAACCCACTCAGCCAATGCCGCAGGTCACGCTAAACGTGTGCTCTTTATTAAGGATGGCCGAATTTTCCATCAGCTCTACCGTGGTGATAAGACTAACAAGGATTTCAGCAAGGAAATCTCGCTAACCATGTCAGCCCTGTTAGGAGGTGAGTAGGATGTTCTATCTTAAAATGGCTGTCCGCAATCTCAAAAATTCTATAAGTCAGTACGGTCCCTTTATGTTGGCAAGCCTTCTGCTCTTTTCCTTGCTGTGTTCGTCATGGCTGATTCTGCTCAGTCCTATGGGGAAAGGAATGAGCACCGGGGCTACCACCTTGGTCTTAGGCATTTTTGTCCTGACCATCTTTTCTCTTATCATGGAGCGCTACAGCTACAAGATCTTACTTAAGCAGCGCAGCCGTGAATTCGGACTCTACAATATGTTGGGGATGAATAAAGCCCAAGTTGGACTGATAGCGACGCTGGAATTGGGAATGATCTTTTTAGGGTTAATCCTTCTAGGCTCGGTCTTCAGTGCGGTCTTCTCTAAATTTCTCTATCTCATCTTTGTCAATATTATCAACTATGACAAGCTTAATTTAAAGCTGACTATCCTGCCCTTTATTCTGACGATTATTATTTTTGCAGGGATCTTTCTGGTCTTGGAGTTAACAGCCCTCTGGCATATTAGAAAGTCCTCTCCTTTAAACCTCTTCAGTAAGCAGGAGCAGGGAGAAAAAGAACCTAGAGGCAATATTATCTTGGCGGCAGCTGGGCTGCTGTCACTGGGTTGGGCTTATTATCTGGCTTTAACATCTACCAATTCTGCGGCTCTCACGGTACTGTATCGCTTCTTTATTGCCGTCTTGTTGGTTATCGTTGGGACCTATCTTTTTTACATCAGCTTTATGACCTGGTACCTCAAGCACCGCCGTAAAGATAAGGACTATTATTACCAGCCCGAGCACTTTGTTACCACCTCGCAGATGATCTTTCGCATGAAGCAAAATGCGACAGGTCTAGCCAGTATTACCTTGTTGGCAGTCATGGCTCTGGTTACCATCGGCACGACAGTATCCCTCTACAGCAATACTCAAAATGTAGCCAGCGAGGTTTATCCAAAATCTGCCAAAATTACCTACTACACTAAGGATGGTGAAGGACGGCAGCGTCTGCAGGCTGATGTCCTAGATAAGCTGGACAAATCGGATAAGGATCTTATGGACTACACCACGAGTACAATTTTTATGCCCCTAAGCACTCAAAAATCTATGCGGGTAACCGATAAGGATGTCCTAAAAGATGTTAGCCAACAGGGGTTTGTCTATATCCTGACACAGGAGGATTTCCGAAAACTAGGCAATGACCTCCCCCACCTCAAAAAGAAGCAGGCAGCCTTCTTTATCCAAAAGGGTAACAGTCGGCTAAAAAACCTCGATTTATTAGGACGGCACTATGATATCGTCAAGAACTTTAAAGATGTCCAGATGCCAGACCTTGCTAATACCTATAATCCAGGCCTTCTGGTCGTCGCTGATCGTCAAGAGGCTAAAGCTATAGTAGCAGCTTACAAACCTTATTTATCTAAGATGACAATGCTCAGTGAAACGTATACGGCCTACTTGGATCTGTCTGATAAGGAAATAAAAAAAGTTGCACCAAATGGTATTGCTATCGGCCAGAGTAAAGATGCGGGCCGTCTGGACACGCGCCAAGCTTATCTGGCAGAAGGGTATAAGCTCTTTGGTGGGCTGCTCTTCACCGGTGTCCTTTTAGGCAGCAGCTTTATTTTAGGATTGGCTCTGATTATCTATTACAAACAGTATTCTGAAGGGCATGAAGACAAGAAGTCCTATCGTATCTTGCAAGAAGTCGGTATGAGTGAAGGGCAGGTAAAAAAGACCATCAATTCACAAATTATCCTCGTCTTCTTTATGCCTTTAGCCTTTGCTGCCTTGCACTTTGTGATGGCTATTCCCATGCTCAAGCAGCTGCTTCTAGCTTTCGGTGTAACCAGATCCAATCTGGTCTACCTTGTCAGTCTTATAACGGTTGCGCTTATCGCCTTGATTTACTTTATCATTTATCGCCTGACCAGCCGCACCTATTATCGTCTGATTGAACGCTGAAGAGCAAGAGGTTATTAAGATTAAAATTTCAAGAACCTAGATCGATCTTTTCGTCTCAGGTTCTTTTATGTTAAAATAAACTGAATGCACTTGTAATCCTGCGAAAAAAATCCGCCTTCTTATAATCTTGGCCCTTCTTCGTCGAACGTATTAGTTTTGGGGAGGGCCAAAGAACTTTGTATTCCGTGAAAAAGCTAGTATGACAAATGTTATAGCCTTTACACACTCATCTTTCAGAAAGGAAATTTATGACTCAGCCGCAAGAGAAAATCTATCTGGTTGAAGATGATCAGACCATTGTCTCGCTGCTTAGCCAGCACCTGTCTGATCGCTATCAGGTAGCCAGTGTCCGCAATTTTCGTGATGTCCGCCGGGAAGCTGAAGATTTTAAACCGGATCTTATCTTAATGGATATTACATTGCCTTATTTCAATGGCTTTTATTGGACAACAGAGATTCGCAAGTCTATGACTGTTCCTATTATTTTTATATCATCCAGTGATGATGAGATGGACATGGTCATGGCGCTCAATATGGGCGGTGACGATTTTATTGCTAAACCTTTTTCACTGCCTCTTTTGGATGCTAAAATTTCCGCCTTCCTGCGCCGGGCTCAGCAGTTTACAGCTGATGTTCTGCATATAGGCAATTTTAGCCTAACACGTGACGGTCTTTTGTCTAATGGTGACAGGCAGGTTACCTTATCGCCGACAGAGAATAAAATTTTAGCAATTTTACTGTCTCACAAAGATCAGGTGGTCTCCAAGGAAGAGCTGCTGGAAAAGCTCTGGGAAAACGAGAGTTTTATTGATCAAAATACCTTGAGTGTTAATATGACCCGCTTGCGCAAGAAGATAAGCCCTTTGGATTTTAATCATATTCATACGGTGAGAGGAATAGGGTATTTACTCAAATGATTAGGAAGTTCATCAAAGAATACGGCCTCTGGTATCTGATTTATGGACTTACGGCTGGTTTGTTCTGCCTGACCTTTTGGCTCTATCATTTGCCTTTGGAGTATTTTATCAATAGTCTAGCTTTAAATATCGTTATTTTGTTAGGGTTCAGCCTCTGGCTTTATGTCCGTTTTTATAGTAAGCTAAAACAACTAAATATTACTACAATTAATTTTGAGCCAGCGGATTTTAAAAGATGGCAGTCCCCTAGCGATCGAGCCTATCAGGCGATTATCGCTAATTTAAAGGCCAAAGAGGCTGAGCTCCTATTGGAGGCGGTGCAAGAACGCGACCGTTTGGAAGCTATGATAAAAATGTGGTCCCACCAGATGAAAGTTCCTATTTCTGCCTTATCGCTCATGGCTCAAACCCAGCAGCTGGATAAAAACGAGGTCGAGCAGCAGCTTCAACGGCTGCAGAACTATCTCAATACCTTGCTGGCCTACCTTAAATTCAGTCAGCATAATGATGACTTTCGCTTTGAGCTTATCTCGGTACGTGAGTTGGCTGTCGACCTTATCAAGACCTATCGCACCCTCTGCCTTGCTAAAAATCTATCAGTGTCTATTGATGGGGACTGGCGGGTTAAGACAGATAAAAAATGGCTGACCTTTGCTCTAGCCCAGATACTGGACAATGCTATTAAATACTCTCATGAAAATAGCCAAATCACCCTTACAATGACCGACCAAAGCGTGACCGTCAGTGACCAAGGTATGGGCATTCTGCCGGAGGATCTGCCTAGACTTTTTGAAGAAGGCTTTACGGGTTACAATGGTCATGAGCACCAGAAGGCCACTGGATTTGGTCTTTACATGACCAAACAGATATTGGACAGCCTAGGACTGACGATTGCCATCAGCAGCCAAGTCGGCCAAGGTACCAGTGTTCGAATTACAAAAGCATAATCTTTATCACAAAAAACAAAGCCGCGCTTGCTCGTTATTCAATCGCGGTTTTTATATGACTTAGAGAATAAAGAGAGTGGGACAGGAATCAATAATTCGTGATAAAATCACGATTTTGATTTTCCTCGCTCTCTTATCTTAAGGCTTAGGCCTCTGCCACTTTCCTGTTTTTAGGTGGCAGGCTTTGGCAGTCTATCCCCAGACTGCCAAACTCCATCGGAGCATTTTGCCACTTGCCTTGCAAGCTTTATTTCTCAATTAAAAAGAGAGTGGGACAAAAATCGGTAAATCGTCATTTTATGACGATTTCGATTTTGTGGTCCCACCTCCGCACAGTTGATTAGGATGGCCGCTATCACTTGCAAGGCAAGGGATAAGGACCTCCAATCAACCACTGCGTCAAACTGCTATATCTGAAATAAATTAAATGAAGCAGGAACTTTTGTCCCAGCTTCTTTTTAACCCACCTCCACATAGCTCCAAAGGTCCCCCGGACCTTTGGAGGTTGGAGATAAGATGAACTAACGTTCATAGAATTGGATGTCAATCACTGCGCCTAGCAAATAAAATTGACCAAATAATAAGGTTGAGAACTTTTGTCTCAACCTCTTTGAATTTATTTCATCGTAGGGAACAACAATACGTCGCGGATGGTAGTTGTATCTGTTAAAAGCATAACTAAACGGTCAATACCGATGCCCAGTCCGCCTGTTGGCGGCATACCGTATTCAAGGGCTTCAATATAATCATAGTCGATACCAGTGGCTTCATCATCACCAAGTTCTTTGGCAGCTGCCTGAGCCTTGAAACGTTCTAACTGATCAATTGGATCATTTAACTCGGTAAAGGCATTGCCGTATTCATTGGCCATGATAAAGAGTTCAAAACGATCGGTGAAGCGCGGATCATCTGCATTTTTCTTAGCCAGAGGAGAGACTTCAACTGGATGTCCGTAGACAAAGGTTGGCTGAATAAGTGTTTCTTCAACAAATTCTTCAAAAAAGGCATTGATAATATGTCCGACAGATGTAAAGTGCCTTTCTAGTGGGACATTTTTTTCTCGTGCCAAGTCTTGAGCTTCTTCCAAAGTCATTTCCTGCCAGAAATCAACTCCTGTTACTTCCTTGATAGCATCAATCATATGTACGCGTTTGAAGGGCTCGTTGATTTTGATTTCAGTACCTTGGTAGACAACAGAAGCGTCTCCCTTAACAGCTTTAGCAGCATGCTGGATAATCCCCTCAGTCAAATCCATGATATCATTGAAATCTGCATAGGCCTGATAGACTTCAATGGAGGTGAATTCAGGATTATGGGTAGCATCCATTCCTTCGTTGCGGAAGATTCGGCCAATTTCATAAACACGCTCCATACCACCGACAATCAGGCGTTTGAGGTGGAGTTCGGTTGCAATCCGCAGTACCATGTCCATATCCTGAGCGTTGTGGTGGGTAATAAATGGCTTAGCCGCTGCCCCTCCAGCCTCGTTGTGAAGAACAGGTGTTTCAACTTCCAAGAAGTCAAGACTGTCCAGATAACGACGAATTTCAGAAATGATTTGTGAGCGAGTGACAAAGCGTTCGAAGCTGTTACGATTGGTAATCAGATCCAAGTAGCGCTTGCGGTACTTAGTTTCCACATCTGTTAAGCCGTGAAATTTTTCAGGCAGGGGACGCAGGGCCTTAGACAGATGTGTAATGTGCGTAGCCTTGATAGAGAGTTCCCCCATATCGGTTCGCATGATTTCCCCCTCTACACCAAGAAAATCACCTAAATCGGCCTTCTTGAAGATAGCGTAATTTTCTTCACCAACGGCATCCTTGCGGACATAAATCTGAATTTGCCCCTCGCGGTCTTGGATATGAGCAAAGCCGACCTTCCCCTTACCACGCTTGGTCATGAGGCGACCGGCAATAGTAGCGGTTTCGTTAAGCTCATGCAACTCTTCTTTAGACTTGCTATCATATTTTGTTTTTAGCTGGGCAGAGTTCGCCGTCCTATCGAAACGCCTTCCAAAAGGATCGACTCCCTGTTCGGCCAACGCCGCCATCTTTTCTCGGCGAACAAGCTCTTGGTCATTTAATTCTTCATGATGTTGCTGTGACATGTTTTTCCTCCAGAAGTTACTCCATAATATTTTATCATAATTTTTCGCTTAATAGTAGAGACTTGGTCATTTTTAAACCTTGCGCACAGCAGGTGGCAATCAGTATTTGCCCTTATTTTTCTTTGGAGTGCTTAACGGCTTTGTATCTTGATAAATTGAACATGCCTACACTCCTGTGAAAAAAGACTCACCTGCTCAGAATCTCGCTGATTCCTCGTCAGGTTCCCTATTTTTCTTTGGAGTGCTTAACGGCTTTGTATCCTGATAAAAAGGAGTTAGCTGATTTGTGATGGCTTAGGATAAAAACATGAAGCAGCCTGATTGCTTGCTTATGAACAGATTTCTGTCAGTTTTTTCGTCCACTGGCGGGATGACAGTAGGATTAGCAGTGATGAGATGGTTATGGGTGGTTATGGGTGCTGGTATGGCAATAGAACTAGCCTTCATCGCTGCATTTTTTGTGATTAATGCTTCTGATAATTCTGAAGTTCTCTGCTCCCAAGATACCAACAGGAACTGTTATGCTATTAAAGAGATTGAAAATCAAGACCTAAAGACTGATTTTAGTAATATTGTGACTGATAATTAGCGTTTGTCAATCTTTAAAAAAGGTAGTATAATTTTGAAGAATAAAATTCGAAAGGTCTGTCATGATTACTTCTATTGTTTTTGATGTTGATGATACTATTTATGACCAGCAAGCTCCCTATCGTTTAGCTATGGAGCAGTGCTTTCCAGACTTTGACATGAGCCAAATAAACCAAGCTTATATCAAGTTCCGTCATTATTCTGACATCGGTTTTCCTCGTGTCATGGCTGGCGAATGGACAACAGAGTACTTCCGTTTTTGGCGCTGCAAGGAAACCCTCTTAGAATTTGGCTACCGCGAGATAGATGAAACGGCAGGCAGCCGCTTCCAAGAAGTGTATGAGCACGAATTAGAAAATATTACCATGCTGGACGAAATGCGGATGACTCTCGATTTTCTAAAAGAAAAAGGGGTAACCATGGGAGTCATTACCAATGGGCCAACTGAGCATCAGCTAAAAAAAGTACGCAAACTGGGACTCTACGACTATGTCGATCCCAAGAGGGTCTTGGTCAGTCAAGCGACAGGTTTCCAAAAGCCAGATAAAGAAATTTTTAATCTGGCGGCTGAACAGTTCGATATGACCCCAGCTACAACGCTTTATGTTGGAGACTCGTATGACAATGATGTTGTTGGTGCCAAAAAGAGCGGCTGGCAAGCTATGTGGTTCAATCACCGTGGCAGAAAGCTCAAGTCGGGGACCAAACCTGTTTATGATGTTGCCATTGATAATTTTGAGCAACTCTTTGGAGCAGTAAAAATCCTCTTTGATCTTCCCAACAGCAAGTTCTTCTTTGATGCCAATGATAAGGAAAATCCCGTCCTTAAAATGGGGATTGAAAACGGCCTGATGATGGCAGCCGAGCGCTTGTTAGAGAGTAATATGAGTGTGGATAAGGTTGTTATCCTCTTACGCCTAAGCAAGCAGCAAGAGCGAGTCTTACGGATGAAGTATGCGACACGCTGATAAGGATACCATTAAATAAATTTCTTATACTTAAACTTCCTCTGTTAAATTATGGAGTTCACTAAAAAGTTGATGATCTTAAAATACTCAAGAATAATAATCCATAAATGATAAAAGTTATACAAAAAAACGAATAATATGCCCTTTTTGCTTTAAAAAGCGGTAAATTATTCGTTTTTTATATTTTAGACCTTATCTAATCCATTATTTATGATGAGCCCTTAAAATCTTTTGGAAGATGTCAAAATAGATTTTCTTTTGCTCATCGTTTAGCTTTTCAAATTCTAATTCAAGTTTTCTAGAAAAATGTGTTCGTGACCTTTCATCTTCAATTTCACTAAAAAATTCAGAAGGCAGGAGGTTAAGTCCCTTTAAAATTTTTTCTAAGGTATTGACTTTAATGTTAGAACGTTCACCACGTTCTATTTTGGCAAAAGAAGAAACGTCTAATTCGGAATATTCGGCTAGTTCCTCTTGAGTCATCCCCAAATCGTTTCGAATTTGAGAAATTTTCCTTGCAATCTTTTGATCTAAATCCATTTACTTATCTCCCAAAATACTACTAGTAGGATATAGATTAAAAAGCATATTTAACAGTCTATAAAAGGATAGATCTACTGGGCAAAATATGAATAAGTGTTAAAATATTGACAATAGTTTATGAAATAGAAGTCTTTCTTATCACTTTTTAAATAAGCTATTTATAGAAAAAATTGTTAGAATAAGGTTAATTTATGGAAATTAAAAGTAGTTTATCTGCCGCTCAATTGCATGCCAGTCAGTTTTCATCCAAGGGAGGTGCGCTGGGTGGTCTGGGTGAAGTAGCCAGGGATGACGCCACGACTGTGGCCGGCAATACTAAGGCGCATGAAGCGCTGGAGACGGTTAAATCAGCCCGAGAAGCGATCTCTGAACTGCTGAGTCATGCTTCTTCAAATATTCACAGTGTTGCCAGTGAATTTGAGACTGTTGATGCCCATCAGGCTCAGGCTATTCGTTCAATTTTGTGAGGGATCAGCCATGTTTCAGTTCTTTAGACAATTATTCAGACGCTCAAGCTCCGGTGCTAATGGACAGTATCAGCCGTTTAAAGATTATCCGCTGCCCCAACACACACCTGACCAGTTTAGGGAGATGGCTTCTCAATCCCTGACAGGCTCTGCTCAGCCGTCCGTTCAATCGGTCAATCCTGCTAGTGTTCAGTCCCTGCCACCGACCTGTTCGACTGCAGCCCCAGCAGCCCCTCAGTCTGTTCAGCCTATGAATCTAGCTGGTTCCCCAGTGACGTCCGCTGTTTCACCAGTGCCTGTTCAACTAAGCTCCAACTTGGATGTGACATCGCAGTCTGCACAACCACTGAGAACGGCTGAACCTGCCATTGAATCAGTTGTACTAACTGTTTCCTCAGATTCAGCTCAGAGCGTTCAGTCAGTCTCTCTGAGGCAGTCGTCTGTTCCTAAGCAGGAGACAACGCCGTCTCAGTCGGAGCAAGGGCAATATGTGCCCAAACAGATGATTGCTGACAAGCCAGTTAAATCAAAACAGGGCACTAAAAAATCTGTTCCTAACACCAATTCAGATTGGCAGAAAGGGACCAGCCGAACCTTAATTTTAGAGAATGGGCGCCCAAGCTATAGCAGCGGCGTTCGGCCGACCCCGCCCAGTAAAGAGGACTTGGAGAAGCTGGAACGGCGCCGAGCCCGCATTAAAAAGGAGGCCGAAGCCGAAGCCAAACGTCAGGAGAAGCGCAAGCTCATAAAGGCTAAGGAAGCGGAACAAAGCCAGCTTTGGCAGCAGGAACAGGACTTGTATGATGAGGAATATGAGCTCCAGTCTAAAGGTCGGCGGTTAGAAGAACACGAGCAGATGGCCGGTGATGTCTTTAGTCAGCTGGGCGGTGTCTTAGAAGGTCTGGCCTACGCTTATCGATTTTCTGGTGAGCCAGCAGGGAACCGCCATAGTTTCTTTCAAGAGCGGGACAGCGCCAATTATTTACTGGAAGAAGCCAAAGAGGCTGTACTGGCTCGAAAAAGGCAGGTTATCGAGGAGCAGGGATTGGTTTACGATCAGCGTCAGAAACTGACGATTGAGATAGACGATTTAGAAGAGGAGATTCGAAAGATTCCAAGAGTATTGATATGTATTTGGAGCAGTCACAGGCTCAGGCAGCCAGTGCTAAGGCCTTAGCCCAACAGGAGATTCAAGCTTATGAAGAACTGGAGGCAGCCTTAGAAGAGTTTGAGAACAGCCAAGCTGATTTAAAGGGAAAGGCTTATGATTCTGCCCGCCTCTATTCGGAGAGCGTTCTTCGTCCTTTGGTTGCCGGTGCCAAGCGTTTAGCGCAGGCGGTTGGTGAGGCTGTTCAGCGCTTCCCAGAAGCTTATATGGAACAGGTGGCTCATGAGAGTCTGAAAGAATCGGAGCTGGAGATGGCTATTGCCGAGTTAAATCTGCGGATTTCCAACGCTCGGGATGCGGTTGACGCTATGAATCTGGATCGCCATGATGCCAATGAAGGGGCGCGGCTGAACAGCTACAATCGGATGATTGAGATAGGGGAGAGCAGCAAGCGGGTTTTGGAGGAGAAGTTGGAGAAGCTCCGTGCCTTTCATGCTTCCTCTCCGCAGCTATTTTCAGAGATTGATGCCCTGAAGTCTGTGGTTGAGACGGGCTTATCCGAGGCAGGCCAGTGCTGGGACAGTAAGAGCGGGACTTTTAAAGTACCGAAAGACAAGGACTGGGTGAAACAGCTCAATACCATAATGGTGAAGGCTGGTGAAGTGTTGAGCGTGTCTAAGGAAGAACGCGTTGCCTTTAGAAACATGTTACAGACCCAGTATGGTTTTAGTGCTGAAGAAGCTGATATTATGCTGGATGTTTACGTTGGCTTGGTCAAGGAATATGACGGTGATAAGGACAAGGCTAATCAGCAGTTCTTCGTCTATATGGGTTCATTTGTTTATGGTGATAGCTATGTTGGAGGTTATTCATGGTCATATGTTGGAGGGTTGATCAAACCTGATGAGGTTGAGAAGAAGCTAAAAGATTTAGGGATTAGCTCTAAAAAGATTGAGACCCTTAAAACTGCGATTTTGAACCAATCTGCTATTACAGGACTTTCTGGGACAACCGAAGAAAAACTTGCTACTTTGAAAAAGAAATACCCTGAATCAACAGAAAGTCGTTTGAAAGAGCTATTAAAACAATTCGATGGTAAAACGGACTTTGCCCATACCAGCGCAACTGTTTCTGCTCATTATGAGAAAAATCTATTCTTTGATGGTACACAAAATAAATATGCGGGATACTATGGCGATTTAACGATTCCAGGGGATATTTCGATGAACAATGGGGATTATCATGCGGATCTAGATGCGGTGAACCTTTACAATCAATTAAAAGGGGACAAGAATCTTGTCACCTCTATGAATACCTATTTTGACAGAGTAGAATCTGACGATAGTTATCGGGCCGAACAGTTTGTGACCAATATTGGAGATGGTGATTATGACAAAGGTATGAAAATTCTTGAGTCAGAGTATGAAGTCTATACCTTTCAGGCGGGGGAAAATCCCTTGTACAAAGACTTTATAGACAGTCTTAAAGAAAAGAGTGATGACCTGAAAGCGGACGGTAAGTGATATGAAGAGACCTTATAAGATACCAGTAGCTATTCTACTCACCTTATTTTTGTCTGTTTTTGTGACGCTAGCTGTCTTAAATCATCAGACCCGTCAGAAAAGTACCAATATTTTTGATGAGATGTATTACGACGAGACATCTTTTACGACTCGGACTTTTCATTTTGGAGGCACGCGTTTTAGCCATGTAAAAGGTGTTACAACTCAGCATAGAGGGCGTGGAGATGAGGGAGCTGTACTTATTGAGGCTGCTAATTTTGTAGAGAACTATAAAAAACTATCCAAACCGACCTCTTCAATCCAGTTAGCTTTTTTCGTCCCTCCAAAATCTTTATATAAGAATGGCTATTTGACCATAAATATTGGCTATCAAATGAAAGATGGAAATACGATTGATATTTTATATGGCTATTCTCCTAAAAAAAAGATAGTTAAGAGACAAGTTGTCCAAAATTATTGGCAGGATGGCTATTCAGAAAATAAGTCAACGGTTCTTCAAACATTAAGTGATAATCACTTACATTTGGCAGATATTTATTCCTATAGTGATAAAATTTTAAAGACAAAAATTTTAAAAGATTGGTGCTCTGTTTATGACAGTCACTATAGCCCATCTCACTGGGGAAAGGTGAATGTTATTAACACATGGGAGAGTGCTAAAGAGGAATGAGATTCATATTGAGATAATGGGAGGACAAGTAGCGCTTAAGGAAGTTCGGACTACTTTGAATGACGATTTGGAGAAATTGTTAAAAGTATGGAGACAATGACTTAAATATTGACGATGATAGAGATAATGAATCCGACAAGGAGAAATCTTAAATGAAGAAATTATTTAAGATAGTTTTTTCCTTACTTTTTGTAGCAATTGTGATTGATATGATTGTTTATGTTAATCTTTATCCTGCAAATAAAGCTAGCAATAATAAACTGACACTGGGGAAAGTAGAAGGCAAACAGCTCTCCCAATGGCAGTATAATAGCATATTAGCTTTTGGAAAACATTTTAGCTCACGTAGTTTCACCTACCAAATTTCTAACGCTGGTCAGGGACAAGTTAAACAGAAGATGCGTTTTGAACAGATTGATTAGAAAATAAATAAGAATGAGACAGATATCTATGATAGGTTGGCTACCCTGTATGTCTATCTCATCTTTTTTACGTGTTTTCGGTCTACCATGTATTTAATAAAGGCAAAAGAGATGATCATTCGCTTGTATCTGGTTCCAAAGTTAACTTTTCTTAGTTTAACTTTCAGCTAATTATTAAATTTGTATTAACAGATAATTATAATATTCTTTATCACAATAAAAACTCCTCCCATTCGGGAAGAGTTTGCTTTACATTTAGATTATTCAGCTGCTTGTTCCCATTTTTTAGCCAGATGGCGAGAATAGCTAGAAATACTAAAGTTTACGAAGAAATAAATTGCTGTGATGATAGCATAAAGGGTAAAGATTTGGCCAGTCTCGAAGTACTTTCCCATCAAAATCTGACTCTTACCAAAGAGATCCTGCAAAGCAATAACAGAATAGAGGAAGCTGGTATCCTTAACCACGGTTACAAACTGTGAAATGATGGACGGTAGCATCTTGCGAATAGCTTGCGGTAAAACGATAATACGTAAAATTTGAAACTGAGTAAAACCTTGTGATAGCCCTGCTTCGGTCTGTCCCTTGTCGATGGCATTGAGACCGCCGCGAATAATCTCGGCTAAGGCCGCTGAAGTAAAAATTGTGAAGGCTGTAATTCCTGCTGGTCTTGCCTGCAGCTGGAAGACCAAAAAAACGATGAAAATCCAGAGTAGGTTAGGAACATTGCGGACAAATTCAATATAAACACTAGCAAGGATGCGCAAGAAAGAATTCTTACTATTACGCATAACAGCCAAAATCATACCAAAAACCGTTGACAGTACAATGATAATCAAGGATAGATACAGCGTGGTCCAAAGCCCTTGGGCGAGGAATTTAAGATTGTAAGGTGCTAATAAATCTGACATATGCTTTCCTCCTCCCTATAAATCATAAGCCTTTTTATTGGCTTCTTCTCGTCGGCGTCCCCATGTTGCTACTGGGAAACAGATGATAAAGTAGAGCAGCGCGGCTCCTGCAAAAGCAGGGATATAATTCGTTGTCTCGTAAGCCCAGGCCTTAGCTGTGAACATGATATCAGCTCCTGAGATAATGGCGACAGTTGCTGTATTTTTAATCAGGTTAACGACTTGATTGATCATTGGCGGTATGATAATCCGAACGGCCTGAGGCAGGATAATTAAACTCATCGTTTCACGGTAGGTGAAACCTTGTGACAATGCGGCCTCTGTCTGACCGCGCGGGATAGATTCGATACCCGAGCGAATAACTTCTGACATATATGCTCCGGTATAAATACCGACGCAGAGGATAGACGTCCAAAAAGCAGGAACTTTGATGGCGCCATTTGTCAAGATTGAAATACCATAGAAAACAAAGACAAAATGAACTAGGAGGGGAGTGTTCTGGAATAGTTCTACATAGACTCGGGCGACGGCCTTGGCCAATTTATTATGTGAGGAGGACATGGCTCCAAAGATTAGACCAAGAGCGAGTGCGACAAGGAGTGCTCCAGCGGCCATTCCCAAGGTATAGAAGAAGCCCTGGGCGAATTCGCCGAAGTTTCCAAAATATTCGCCCCAGCGCGATAAGGCATAAGGACTGGAACTTGTTGCTAATATAAACATGAGGGGCTCCTCCTTTCTATTGTTCCTTAGGCTGGGCAGTCTTAAGATTGTATTTCTTATACAGTTTCTGCAGACTGCCATCATTTTGCCACTTAGCTAGGAGACCATTGATATACTGGGTAACTTGTGTGTTGGACTTTTTAGCAGCAATGCCATACTCCATCGTATCAAAGCCCTGATCGATGATCTTGTTATTTTTGTTGACATAGCCCGATAGAATAGATTTATCGACAGAAAAAGCATCGATACGATAGGCCCGCAAAGCGGTAGCCAGTTCAGGAAAACTTCCTAACTGCATGTAGTTAAAATTGATATCATTATCAGCTGCAAAAGCTTCCAGAGAAGCTTTGGTTGTGGAACCCTGAGCCACTCCGATCGTTTTGCCATCAAGATCTTTGGGCTTATCGACACCAGAAGATTTATTGACTAAGAAGCCGATTTGGTCATAATAGTAGGGGTTAGAAATACTGTAGTTGGCCTTGCGTTCATCATTAATAGTATAAGTGGCAATAGTTAAATCGGTTTGACCATTGTCCAGCAGAGCCTCACGCGTTTGAGCTGTCACAGCCACATACTCTACTCTCACACCGATACTATCTGCGATTTTTTTAGCTAAATCAACTTCCATACCAGTGTACTTGCCCGATTTAGAATCATAGTAGCCAAAATTGGGAACATCTTGTTTGACGCCAACTTTCAGAACGCCAGCCTTTTTAATTTTTTGGACTTGTTCTGGAAGGTTACTATTGGCGTCAGCCTGAGTATGGTTGATTTTAGCAAAGGCAACAATCCCAAGGGCCAATATAAAAATTGCAGTGATTAGGGATGTTTTTTTCATAGGAAGTCACCTCTATTCTGCTGAAACTTTATCGCTGGTGTGGTTGATAATCTTAGACAGGAATTGCTGAGCACGCGGTTCTTTTGAATGGTTAAAGAAGCCATCAACATCAGTCGTATCTTCTAAAATTTCACCATCAGCCATAAAAATGATACGGTCTGCTACGCTGCGTGCAAAGCCCATTTCATGGGTAACAACAACCATATTCATCCCCTCTTTCGCCAGATTCTGCATAACAGCCAATACATCTCCGATTGTTTCAGGGTCAAGAGCTGACGTTGGCTCATCAAAGAGCAGCAGTTCGGGTTTCATAGCCAGGCCGCGAGCAATAGCAACCCGCTGTTTTTGTCCCCCAGAAAGCATACCAGGATAAGAATCTTTGCGATCCCACATATTGACATAGGTTAAATATTGTTCAGCAATGCGTTCGGCTTCCTTCGGAGCCATTCCAAGAACGCGAATAGGCGCTAGAACCACATTCTCTAAGACAGTCTTATGGGGATAAAGGTTAAAGTGTTGAAAGACCATCCCAACTTCCTTGCGCAGCTGAACCAGTTCCTTATTAGAAGCATTAGACACTTCATGTCCATTAACTTTAAGGCTGCCGGATTCAATACTTTCTAGAGCGTTCATGGTTCGGATAAGGGTTGACTTCCCAGAACCAGAAGGGCCAAGCAACACGACCACTTGACCTTTTTCAATTTCTAGATTGATATGACGAAGGGCGTGATAATCACCGTAGTATTTTTCCACATTTTTATATTCAATAAGTGCCATGGTTACCTCCCTTGACGAAGACGTTAGATGGATTGATTTTCTGATGTCAGAAAACCTAACGTGAACTAAATTTTACCACAAGAAGATGTTTCTGTCAATATTTTCAGAAAATTTATACAGAGTTGAAATAGACTTGTAAACCCTTAGTATTTCTAATATCTGATGATATTTGGTATAATAAGGGATAAAATATCTATAATAGATAGAAATATGAGGTAAGAATGATGAAAAAGATCCTTGTAGTCGACGATGAAAAGCCGATTTCAGATATTATTAAATTTAATCTAATAAAGGAAGGTTATGATGTTATCACCGCTTTTGACGGTCGTGAAGCCTTGGCTCAGTTTGAGGAGGAAAGGCCTGACTTGATTATTCTGGACTGGATGCTGCCAGAGCTAGAAGGCCTAGAAGTAGCTAAGGAAATTCGCAAAAACAGCCATGTACCGATTATTATGCTCTCTGCCAAAGACAGTGAGTTCGATAAGGTTATCGGTTTGGAAATTGGTGCAGATGACTATGTCACAAAACCATTTTCTAATCGTGAGCTCTTGGCTCGTATTAAAGCGCATCTGCGCCGGACAGAAACGATTGAAACAGCCGTAGCTGAAGAAAATAACATTTCTGATAATGAGCTCTTTATCGGAGATCTGCAGATTATCCCAGATGCCTTTGTTGCTAAAAAACGCGGGGATGAAATTGAGCTGACACATCGTGAGTTTGAGCTGCTCCATCATCTAGCTACCCATATGGGACAAGTTATGACCCGGGAGCATTTACTTGAGACTGTTTGGGGTTATGATTACTTTGGTGATGTCCGGACAGTTGATGTAACAGTTCGCCGTCTTCGCGAAAAAATTGAAGACACACCGAGTCGGCCAGAGTATATTTTAACCCGCCGTGGAGTTGGTTATTATATGAAATCCTATGACTAATAATCCTGTTGTTGAAAATCTAAATAGTTTTGAGTTAGCCCTCCTTATTTTGCTGGCTCTGGTTGCTGTTTATTTTATTTACTTGGCTGTTCGTGACTACCGCAATGCCAAGACCATTCGAGCTATCAGTCAAAAAGTAACGAGTCTAATCGCCGGTGATTACACAGAGGATCTCCAATTAAAGGGGGATTCTGAGTTGATTGAACTTGGAAATAACCTTAATGATCTATCAGATGTTTTGCATCTGACCCATGAAAATTTATCTCAGGAACGCAATCGCCTCGCGTCTGTCCTCTCCTATATGAGTGATGGGGTTTTAGCAACTAACCGTGTCGGTAAAATCACTATGATTAATGAAACGGCACAAAAACAGCTCAATCTCAGTCGGGAAGAAGCGCTTGAAATGAATATCATGGACTTGATTGACTCAGAAGATTACGATTATCGTGATTTGATTACTCAGACTCCAGAGGTAACGGTCTACCGCCGCAATGAGTATGATGAGTTTATTACTCTGCGGATTAATTTTGCCCTCAACAGGAGAGAAAGTGGTTTTATTTCGGGTTTAGTCGCTGTATTGCACGATACAACAGAGCAGGAAAAAGAAGAACGGGAGCGCCGTCTCTTTGTTTCGACTGTCAGCCACGAGCTGCGTACACCGTTAACCTCTGTAAAATCTTATCTAGAGGCTCTTAATGAGGGTGCTCTGCAGGAAGATGTAGCACCGAGTTTTATTCAGGTATCTCTGGATGAGACAAACCGCATGATGCGGATGATTTCTGACCTCTTGCAGCTGTCGAGAATTGATAATGATACCAGCCATCTGGAAGTTGAAATGACCAATTTTACAGCCTTTATCACTGTTATTCTCAATCGCTTTGATCAGATTAAAAGTCAGCAGGATTCAGACAAGGACTATGAAATTGTTCGTAACTACCCCCTCAACCCTATTTGGGTAGAAATTGATACCGATAAGATGACACAAGTCTTGGATAATATCCTCAACAATGCTATTAAGTATTCACCTGATGGTGGTCAAATAACGGTTTCTATGATGACGACCGAAACCCAGTTAATCATTTCAATTTCAGACCAAGGTTTGGGTATTCCTAAAAAGGATCTGCCGCTGATTTTTGACCGCTTTTATCGTGTAGATAAGGCGCGCAGCCGAGCACAGGGGGGGACTGGACTCGGTTTGGCTATTGCCAAAGAAATTATTAAACAGCACCATGGCTTTATCTGGGCTAAGAGTGAATATGGCGAAGGTTCTACCTTTACTATCGTGCTCCCTTACGATAAAGAAGCCGCTTTAGAAGATGATGAATGGGAGGAAGATAACATAGTCGATGACGAACAAGGGTTTTAAATATAGCATTTTAGCATCGGGTTCCAGTGGGAACTCCTTTTACTTGGAAACGCCTAAGAAAAAATTGCTGATAGATGCGGGTTTATCGGGTAAAAAGATTGCTAGCCTCTTATCAGAGATTGACCGTAAACCAGAAGAACTAGATGCTATTTTAGTCACCCATGAACATAAGGATCATATCCACGGAGTTGGAGTTCTGGCCCGTAAATACAGCCTGCCTATCTATGCCAACGAAAAAACCTGGCAGGCGATGGAAACCCACCAGATGCTAGGCAAGATTGATCCTGAGCAGAAACATATTTTTGAGCGAGGCAAGGTTAAAACCTTTGGGGATATTGACATCGAGAGCTTTGGTGTCAGCCACGATGCTATTGATCCGCAATTTTATCGTTTTATGAAGGATGACAAAAGCTTTGTCATGCTAACTGATACGGGCTACGTCAGCGATCGCATGGCTGCTTTGATTGAAAATGCTGATGGCTACCTGATCGAGTCCAATCATGATATCGAAATCCTGCGCTCAGGGGCCTACCCATGGAGTTTAAAACAGCGAATTTTATCTGATAAGGGACACCTTTCCAATGAGGATGGATCGGAAACTATGATTCGTACAATTGGTAGTCGCACCAAAAAAATCTATCTCGGCCATCTCAGCAAGGAAAATAATATCAAAGAATTAGCTCATATGACAATGGAAAATAATCTGACACAAGCTGATTTTGGCGTTGGTCATGATTTCCAAGTTCTAGATACATCACCGGATGAAGCCACCCCTCTGACGGATATATAAAAAAGGATTGACACCTCTAATATAGGTGCCAATCTTTTTTATAACTCAGTATTCATTCTAAGAAAAATAGATCTATTTCAATTTCAAGTTAAGCCTTGAATGTCTCCTTATTAAATTATAAGCGGGAAATACAGATGACAATCAATGCTAGTATTTCGACCATGTCTTTGGAATGAAGAGCAAAAGGACAGGATAGATTTCCAAGCGACCGGCAATCATGGCAAAAGCCATGAGCAGCTTGGCCCAGGGACTGAAAATATTGAAGGTATCTGCAGTTCCTAGCATTGGTCCGATATTATTAAAGGTAGAAGCTGCAGCACTGACTACGACAATAAATTGATTATGATCAATACTGAGAACTAGGATCAAGCCTAGGAAAATCATTAAATAAACAGCCAAGTATTTTAAAATACTGTGTTGAGTTGATTTGTCCAAGGGTGCTCGATTGATATGAAGGGACATGACGCGATTAGGATAGAGCGTCTTGAGAATTTGATTTTTTGACATTTTGGCAAGGATAAGCGAACGCATAACCTTAAAACCGCCTGCTGTAGAACCGGCAGAACCTCCAATAAACATCAAAATCAATAGAATTGTCTGTGAAAACAGCGGCCACTTGGTCAGGTCAGTAATTCCAAAACCTGTTGTGGTCATAACATTTGCCACTTCAAAGAAGGAGTACTCTAGTCCCTTAGCCCATGAATCATACAAACTAAAGGTATTGAAGAAAATTAAGCCCGTAGCAAGAGCGACAATGCCCAAGTAAGTTCTTAGTTCTTCATCCCTGAAGAACATCTTGAATTTTCTAATAAGCAAAAAGTAGTAGAGATTAAAGTTAACGCCAAAAATTAAGGTCCCGATTGAAACAATAAGGGTAATTAAGCTGCTGTGATAATGAGCCATACTGTCATTATAAACCGCAAAACCGCCTGTTCCTGCTCCGCCCATTGCAGTGACAAGGCTGTCATAGAGAGGCATACCAGCCATCCAGAGAATGATGGCGAATATGAGAAACATGGCCAGATAGATAATATAGAGAATTTGCGCTGTATTTTTTAGCTTAGAAACGACTTTACCAAAAACTGGCCCTGGAACTTCAGCCCGCATAACTTCAAGGTGGGCATTTTTTGAATTTTCTATAATAGCTAAGGCGAAAACCAGCACTCCCATACCACCGATTAGGTGAGTAAAACTCCGCCAAAAGAGGAGGGAATGCGAAAGGACACTAACATCAGGCAGGATAGTGGCCCCAGTCGTTGTGAATCCTGAACTGATTTCAAAGAAGGCATCAATAATACTTGGGATCTGTCCGGAAAAGACAAAAGGCAAGGCTCCAAAGAAGGACCAGAGAATCCAGCAGAGAGCAACAATTAAAAGTCCTTCTTTAGTGTAGATACGGTAGTTTTTAGGCTTGAAAAGGCTGCCAGTCAGGCCCAAAAAACCGAGAATTCCCATGGTTGCTAGGATACTGACGAAGACGCGTGTATCTTCATGATAGATAGAAGCAACTATTAAAGGGACAAGGAGCAAGCCAGCCTCAATAAGCAGCAATTTTGCTAAGAGATAACGGATCATAGAACGATTCATGCTAAGTTACCTCACTTCGTTAATAAATCATAGATGTGAGTGATATTGGGCAACAAGGTCACGACAATAATCTTATCACCGACTTCGTAAGTATCCTGTCCCGTTGGGAATATAGGCTTGTTGTTACGGATAATAGCAGCCACTAGTACCCCCTTCTTCAGCTGAACATCAGCCAGCTGTTTGCCAGCGATTTTATTTTTTTCCCGAATTTCAAACTGCAAGGTTTCAATATGACCATTGGCAATATGGTGAACAGCATCAAGAGTTGACGATTCTTGCGCATTAACGCGACCGCGGATAAAGTGCATCATACTGTCAACGGCAATAGATTTAGGAGTAACAATACTGGAGAACCCATCGGTATCAATGATTTCCAGCAGACTGGTTCGGTTGACTTTGGTAATATTTTTCCCGATTCCTAGAGTGTTGAGGAACATGGAAGAAATAATATTTTCCTCATCAACCCCAGTCAAGGTTGCTACAGCATCGTAGTTTTCAACACCTTCCTCGACCAAAGTATTTTTAGCCGTACCATCACCTAAGACAATAGGAACATCAGGAAATTCCTGACTAAAGAATTGGCTGCGGTTTTCGGTGATTTCAATCACTTTGAGTTTCATTTTAGTATTGCGCAAGATATTGAGGAGATAGTAAGTAATACGACCGGCTCCAATAATCATCATATTGCGGATAACTTTATTTTTGACAAAGTTATGGAAGAGGATCATCTCAACACGATCACCTGTTACAAAAATTTTATCGCCAGTTAATAGGGTATCATCACCATCAGGGATAATAATCTCATCACCGCGTTTGATAGCACAGACTAAAATATTGCCGAACTTGTGCCGAAATTGATCCAAAGAGAGGTTGCACAAGCGGCTGCCTTCAGTGATTTTAAACTCCATCAGCATAACTCGTCCGTTGACAAAATGCTCGACAGAGAGGGCGCCTGGGAAATCTACACTGTTAGCGATATAACGGGCAGCTAGCAGTTCAGGATTGACCACCATAGAAAATCCGAGGAAATTATGATCCTTGAAGTAGGTGTTGGAATACTCAGGATTACGCACGCGGACGATGGTCTCTTTAGCTCCCATTTTCTTGGCTAAAACGGCTGAAATCATGTTTACCTCATCCTGATTGGTAATGGCTACAAAGATATCACAGTGTTGCACATCGGCTTGCTCTAAAATTTTAAAATTAGCGCCGTTTCCGACAATTCCCATAATATCAAGCCGTCTGCTGACACGATTAAGGACCTCTTCTTTTTCCTCAATGAGAGTAACATCGTGTTTTTCTTCAACTAATGAGCGACAAAGGGCGGTACCAACTTTACCTCCGCCGACAACAATAACTTTCATGATTTTTCCTTTTTTACAAGATACAAAGAGCATCAAAGCTAAGAAAAAGGGTGATTGACACTAGTATAGACTCAAGAAAAGTCCGTATTTCAAGGCAATCATATCTGCAAAAGCTAAGCCTTAAACAAAGGTGTTTTTTCTTGTGCTTTTTAACTCTAGGTTCGGTTAGAAACTTAGCGAAAAACGCTTTAAACTAGTATACTATCATACTCTTTTTTTTCCTAAAATGCACCCTTTTTTTGCAAAATAATACCAACTAAACACAAAGTTTAAAAATCTGGCGTCAAATCTGTAAAAAGATGCAAATCCTTACATTGTTTGACAGTTGGTTGCTGCTGATGAGGAATTGAAGAAATTAAATACAAAAGTTCATCAGGTGCAAGAATCGTTTGGCGATTTGGTAATGCAGCAAACGGAACTTAAACAGAAGGAGAAGCGGCTGCTCACCCTTTAAAAAAGAGGTCAAAGAAATCAAAAACTACCACCAGTAGGCGGACATTTATACTACCGATAGAAGCAAAGAAGCCTTGTTTCCGACTTTTTTGTGATAAGTTTCAGAAAAAATATTTTGTTGCTTTTTCATTGATATTATTGGATTTTCAGAGGTTTCTCAAAAATAAGACATATACTTTTCCGCTAAACCTGTTGACAACTTTGCTAATAGTGTTATACTAGTCGTAAGGATTCGTTAGTTTAAATCAAACCTGTTATGATTTAAGTTAATGAGCCACCACCAACCATGTTGCTTGCTGAGCTTGACTCCGAGCAGCGTGGTTATTTTTTTGTAGTAAAGAGGTTAATATGGCAGTAGAACCATTTATTCAAGAAACTTATCAGGAAACGAAGGGGCGCAATCATATCGTTCTTTTCGAACCCCAGATCCCAGCAAATACAGGAAATATCGCTCGGACCTGCGCAGCTACCAACAGCCCCCTGCATATTATTCGTCCTATGGGATTTCCTATTGACGATCGCAAGATGAAGCGAGCAGGCTTGGATTATTGGGATAAATTGGACATTCGTTTTTATGACAGTTTAGAGGAGTTTGCAGCGCAGTGTCAGGGCAGCCTTCATCTGGTCTCGAAGTTTGCTCAGAAGACCTATTCGGATCTTTCCTACAATGATAACAAGCAGCACTATTTTCTATTTGGCCGTGAGGATAAGGGCTTGCCTGAGGCATTCATGCGTCATCACCCTGAGCAGGCTATTCGCATTCCGATGAATGATGAACATGTTCGCAGTCTCAACCTTTCTAACACCGTCTGTATGATTGTTTATGAGGCACTTCGCCAACAACATTTTTCTGGCTTAGAATTAGTCCATAGGTATGAAACAGATAAACTAAAATAGCTAAAGAGGGAGTGGGATCAACCCAAAAATTGAAAATTTTGATTCTCATCACTCCCTAATTTTAAAGTGGTAACCTGAAACGGTCTCTCCCCAGCCCGTTTTTGATACTTACTTTGCAAACTTTATTTCCTGATTGAGTCTGGACTTTTGTCCCAGACTCCACTGACAACCACTGGGCCAGAAGTTTATTCAGGGATACTGGACGTACCTTTGCCCAGCTTTTTTGTGTTAAGATAATTATTGCAAAAGGTAGGGATGATAAGAGATGGAACTGCTTTAAAATTTGAGAAAGCTCAATTTGCCTAGTAGCATATTCATAAAAAAGTATGGCAAGATTTAAAAATTAAATCGAATAAAGCTCTATATTATAACTAGCAAAACTAAGGGCTTGCACTCTAACAGGAATTTTTATATACTTAATTTGTCTTCAGGGCAGGGTGTGATTCCCGACCGGCGGTGTTTGTTTTCTGTTAGGAAACAAGAGTCCGCGAGCCTCTAAGGGCTGATGTGGTGTAATTCCACAACCGACAGTATAGTCTGGATGGGAGGAGACAAGTTTTTGCTATACAAAAAGAGCTGCCGATCTAGGCTGGTTAACTTTTGTCTATCGAAATACTTCGCCTCCTTCAATTTGAAAAAATTGGAGGAATTTTTTATGTCAACAAGCCGTCTTAAGACCCGGCGATTGGTCTACATTGCTGTTTTATCTGCAGTTTCATTCATCCTAATGTACCTGCAGTTTCCCTTGATACCGGGAGCTGATTTTTTGCAGTTTGATTTTTCAATCTTACCTGTTCTCCTAGCTTTAGCCATATTTGATGGTAAAAGTGCGCTGATGGTTTTAACCCTGCGTACCCTCTTAAAGCTGATTTTAAATAATGGGGGCGTCGGGACCTTAGTTGGACTGCCTATGAATTATATTGCCTTGTGCCTTTTTATATTAGCACTATCTGTAATTTGGAAAAAGCAGCAGACCCTCTCTTCTTATTTAAGTGCCTCAGTTATTGGAACCCTGCTTCTGACGGTAGCCATGGTCCTGCTTAATTACATTTACGCTGTTCCTCTTTATGCTAAATTTGCTCATTTTGATATTAGAGCGACATTAGGCCTGAGTAACTATCTCTTTGGTATGGTGGTCCCCTTTAATATCCTGCAGGGAGCGATTTTTTCCATCAGTTTCTTTGTGATTTACTTGGCTATTAAACCTGTCATCGCAAAATTATAGAGGCTATGCTATAATAATATCATGCATAACAGACAAAAGTTTTTTATTCGAGCTAGTTTTGCAGCTCTGATTTTCGTTATTTTAGGTTACATTGTTAAGTTTGACCCCAGATTGCTGCAAGGGTTTGACCGCAGTCTGCAGTCGGCTATCCGCGGTCATCTACCAGCCCCGCTAACAGCTTTCTTTCGCTGGGTAACGGTTTTAGGAGATACGCCAGTACAGGGGTTTCTCGTTCTTGCTTCACTAGTCATTTTTATCTGGAAAAAGTGGTATGCAGAAGCTGGCTTGGTTCTGTTTAATGGGATTTTAGCGGGTATAGGTATTGCCCTTTTTAAGAATATCTACCAACGCCCGCGTCCTAGTCTGTCACATTTAGTGGTGGCTGATGGTTACTCTTTCCCAAGCGGTCATTCTATGGGGATTATCCTCATCTTGGGCAGTCTTTTGATTATTGCCCACCAGCGCATTCAATCCCGAAACCAGCGTCGCTTGGCAGAAGCCTTGTTAGCCTTGCTCATCTTCTTGGTTGGCTTATCGCGAATTTATCTGGGAGTTCATTATCCTACGGATGTCATCGCTGGCTTTGTTTTGGGTTATGGTGTGCTTTGTTTGGGATATCCCTTCTATGATGAAGTGCGCTTCGAGTGGCGTTTTAAAAGTAAACAAAAATGATAAAATTTTAGATAGGTGCAGTTCTAATCCCTGCACCTGTCTTTTTTTATCTGAAAGCAAAAGGCAGCTCTAATCATGATGATTTAACTGTTTTTGCTTATTATACTCTTTAAGAATCTGGATAATAAGTCTTTCTATTGATGAGTATCAGATCTGATAGGCTTACTCTCAGTTACTAAGCTGCCTATAGCAGACCGCTGATAGCGGCTGCAGTAAGCGATAGAAGCGCTTCGTTTTTTTTAAAAAATTCTAGTTAGCGCTATAAAAATTTAAAAACCTGCTTTTTTCAGGCGGTAGTGAGGATCTGTCTCATAGGATTTGACATAAAAAATTCAGCCTTAGCAGATTTTCGATTTTCTTAAAGTCTTGCTTAGTTCGATGAGATTAACTTTAAGTATAACCGATTCCAGCCTAGCTTGACTCTGATAAAAAATAGAATATTTCCGTTTGCTTAAAATTTTTTAAAGACGGTTGCAAAAAGCAATGGCAGGCACTATAATGAGGGCGCATACATCCTAGAGGGTGGAATCCTAAATCTCTAATTGCCCCCGATTAAAGTGGGTAAAGGGAATAAGGATTGATACTTTCTTGTGATGAAACGGACAAGGGCCTAATTTCCTCGGGGCATTAGAGAACACTCCTTGTGTGCTGGCGCACGGCGCCGCTCCTCTATTTTCCTGTCTAACATTTTATTAAAGCGAATCGGCCCCTAGTTCTCTTATAGGAGGCAGCTTATGTTTTCATTTTTACAACCGTCACCCGATGCTGCAGAAAAAGTTCCTGCAGAAAAAGTAGCCAGCAGCTATCGTTGGCATCAGATTGGTGTTTTAGCAGCACTGTGTTTGGGCTATATTGGCTATTATATTATTCGTTTGATATTCACGACTGAGCAAAATGATATTATGAAGGTCTACGGTTATACAACTGCTCAGATTGGGCTCGTTTTATCTTGTTTTGGCGTAGGTTATGGCATTTCAAAACTCTTTATGGGGGCTCTCAGTGATAAGAGTAACACTATTCGTTATTTGGCTGCTGGCTTGATTATTTCGGCCGTGCTTAATCTAGGTTTGGGGACAACGCGTAATTTTTACATTATGATGGCGCTCATGCTTGTAATGTCAGTCGCTCAGGGCATGGGGGCAGCGGCTTGTCAGCGAACCATCCAGCTTTGGTGGGGCAGGCGCTGGCGCGGAACTATTTTTTCCATCTGGTCTTCAGCCCATAATGCGGGTGCTTTTTGTTGCGTTGCAGTCGTCCAGTTTGCCAGTTTCCTCTTTTCTGGTTCTATCGCAGCTGTTTTCTATACAGCTTCAGTTGTTTCTCTCCTGATTGCGGCTTTTGTCCTTTGGGCTGGTTCGGAAAGACCTACCGCAGTGGGGCTTCCTTCTATCGCTGAATATACAGGTGATGCAGTTGTTTTAGAGAGTGGGGAAGCATCTTCTGAGGACTTAACAGATCTTCGACTCTGGGAAATTTTTGTCCAATATATTTTAAAAAATCCTATGGTCTGGGCTGTAACATTAACCTCAATGTCCCTCTATATTGTTCGCTACGGGGTTATGTCATGGATTCCCAGCTACTTGGTTCAGTCAAAGGGCTTTGAGCCTAGCTTTTCAAAATGGTTGGTTGGTATTTTTGAGTTAGCCTCTGTGCCTGGTGTTATCCTTTTAGGGGCAATTTCTGATTCTCTAAAAAATCGCCGGGCCTTAGTTTGCTTAGCCAGTGTTATTGGACTGTTAGTCTGCCTGACGACCTATTTTTACAGTAAAAATGCGACTCTGATTGTTGTTGTTTTATTTATCATGGGGACTCTGATTTATGCTCCCCTAACATTGGTAGGGCTGATGGTTAATGAGGTTGTTCCTAAATTTGCCGTTGGTTCCTCGACAGGTTTTATGGGCTTTTTCCAATATATATTTTGTGAAACCTTGGCAACCGCCCTGATTGGTATTTTAGTTGCGAAATTTGGCTGGGTAGCCAGTGATACCGTTCTTTACGGTGCTTGTTTCTTAGCCGCCTTTCTTCTCATTTATATCATGGTTCATGAGGCCCGGATGAGGAGACGCGCAGTTTGACTAGTCCGCCCGTAGAAAAGGAGTCCCGAAAGGTTGATGCTGATGTCAGCCTTTTTATTGTGCAGTCTAAAACGATCTACCCAATACTTAAAGAGTATAAAATTGCCGTTTATCTTTATCTAGGAGCTTTTTGGAAATTGAGCGAAAGTGTTATAATAAGAGGTATGAAAAAACGTTATAATACTGTTAATGATTATTATCGTCAGTTGTTTGGCGAAAAGATTTTTAAGTTGCCGATTGATGCAGGATTTGACTGTCCCAATCGAGATGGCACGGTCGCTCATGGCGGCTGTACTTTTTGCACCGTATCGGGTTCAGGGGATGCTATTGTGGCACCAGAAGCACCCATTCGCGAGCAGTTTTATAAGGAAATCGACTTTATGCACCGCAAGTGGCCAGATGTTAATAAATACCTCGTTTATTTTCAAAATTATACCAACACGCACGACAAGGTCGAAGTCATTCGTGAGCGCTATGAGCAGGCCATCAATGAGCCGGGTGTCGTTGGTGTCAACATTGGGACGCGCCCTGACTGTCTGCCAGATGAAACCATTATCTACCTAACTGAGCTCTCAGAGCGCATGCATGTCACGCTTGAGCTAGGACTGCAGACGACCTACGAGGAGACTTCTGAGTTGATCAACCGCGCCCACAGCTACCAGCTCTATATCGATATTGTCAAGCGCGTTCGGGAGCTAGCTCCCAAGGTAGAAATCGTCTCCCACCTCATCAATGGTCTGCCCGGAGAAACGCATGAGATGATGGTGGAGAATGCCCGCCGTCTGGTGCGGGATAATGATATCAATGGAGTCAAGCTCCATCTCCTCCACCTCATGACCAATACCCGCATGCAGCGCGATTATCATGAAGGACGCCTGAAGCTCCTCAGCCAAGAAGAATATGTCAACATCATCTGCGATCAGCTGGAAATTATCCCTAAGAATATTATCATTCACCGCATCACAGGCGATGCCCCGCGCGATATGCTCATCGGCCCCATGTGGAGCCTCAACAAGTGGGAAGTCCTCAATGCCATTGATAAGGAGATGGAAAGACGGGGGAGTGTGCAAGGGTGTAGGGCAGAGGTAAGAGCCTAGAACGAACTTATTTTATGAGATTAGTACTGCAAAGGATAAGATGTGGGGAAGGCTTATGTTCTACGATTTAACACTATTACTGACGGCTGTGATTGCTGGGTTTATGCTGTCCTATTCGGTCACATTGGGTGCTTATTTTAATTACTTATTGCGCCAAGAGCTAGATCAAGGTTTTTCACATTTTTACAGTCAATTTAGACGGAATACTGTAGTTGCCAGCCTCTATCGTATGTGTGTCGGCTTGCAGTTTTTCCTAGGATTAGTGTCTCTTTTAGTCAGCAGCCCTTCAGTAACTGTTCGTGTATTGGCGATTATTCCTCTAATGGTGTTACTTATTTGCCATCGTGTGACAGGCTTTGCAAAAAGTGAAGAGGCCATCAATAGCGGTAAGCCAATTTCAACTGATATGAGACAGAATTATCTCAAATGGAATTTACCCCTTCATTATTTCTACTTTGTTGTTTATTTCATGAGTGCCTTAGTGCAATTGTACTATCGTTAAATCCCAATAAGGGAAATGGTTTGTCTATTTACCTTTTGCACCTGATAGGGAACCGTGCTCATGGGGCTAACCGCAGAATGCGATAGGGGCGAACCATAAACTATACCAAAAGTAAGAACAAATCAGGAGAAACATATGAAACTAAATGCAATACCAGCCTTAGCCGATAATTACATTTGGCTATGGTCTAAGGGAGATGAAGCCATTATCGTTGACCCTGGGGAAGCCAAGCCAGTCTTGGATTATTTGGAAGAACACAATCTCAAAGCGGGTGCTATTTTGATCACCCATGTTCATGCTGACCATGTCGATGGCATGGATGAGATTGTAGCCAAATATCCTAAGGTCAAAACCTATGGGCCCAAAGAAGTCAGTCATTTGGTAGACACTGTCCTGAAAGACGGCGACACCATTGAACTCTATGACTCTCAAATAGAGGTCTTTTTAACGGCAGGGCATACGGAAGACCACATTTCTTATCTTGTAGATAAGCAGCACCTCCTGTCTGGTGACGCGCTTTTCTCAGCGGGATGCGGCAGAGTCTTTACAGGAGACTATGAGGCTCAGTACAAGTCCATGGTCTTCTTCAGAAATTTAGCGGATGATGTTAAGGTTTATGCAGGCCATGAATACACCCTGACAAATTTACAATTTGCCCTGACACAAACGACAGACGCTTTTGTTAAAAACTATTCTGACAAGACGAAAGTCCTTGTCGAGCAAGGCCTTCCAAGCCTGCCATCTACTATAGGAGTAGAAAAACAGATCAATCTTTTTCTCATGGCCAAGGATGTCCAAGAATTTACAAGACTGAGAACCTTGAAGGATAATTTTTAGAAAAACATACCAAGAACGAACAGGTAAGAAAACTTTTATGATCAAACGCCCTATTCAGCTCTCCCATGATTTTTTGCTAGAGGTGTTAGACAAGGACAGTATCGCGGTCGATGCGACCATGGGAAATGGTAATGACACCGCCTTTTTGGCTAGTCTGTCTAAAAAGGTTTACGCCTTTGATATTCAGGAACAGGCCCTTGAGAAAACGCGGGAACGCTTGGTGCACCAAAACCTGACCAATGCCCAGTTGATCCTAGATGGCCATGAAAAAGTGGATACTTATGTATCTGAGCCTATCCGCGCAGCTATTTTCAATCTGGGATATCTGCCTAGTGCGGACAAATCAGTTATCACCAAACCTGATACAACCTTGAGTGCTATTGGAAAGATTTTAGAGCGCCTAGAAGTTGGCGGCCGCTTATCCATCATGATTTACTATGGTCACGATGGCGGCGATATGGAAAAGGATGCTGTCCTAGACTATGTCCGCCAGCTGGATCAGAACCGCTTCACAGCCATGCTCTACCAGCCTCTTAACCAAATCAATACCCCGCCTTTTTTGGTCATGGTGGAGAAGTTGAAATAAGGTAATCCCCCTTTGAAAAGCAATAAGAGAGGCTTTGAAACAGCTAAAAAATTAGATGCTTTTACACGTTCATCTATCCTGCTTTGGATAGATAAAAATCTTCAAGGAACGCATAATCCAAGGCAACATGGGAAGGGACTGACTGCCAATTGATTTGGGGAGTGGCGTTATCGTGTAGGTGATTATCGAATACTAGCCACTATTCTTGAAGATGAAATCATTATAGAAGTGTTTGCGGTTGGGCATCGTAGTGATATTTATTAGCAGGTATGTTTACTCTTGCCATTAATGACAGCTCTGTTCACTCAAATTTCATACGATGTCTTTTAGTAATGGTAAAAATGGTTACTTAACTAGTGTTAATAGAGTTTTAAAGAAAGCCTATCAGAAAATAAACAAAGGCATTATTAAGGAGGCGCACAAATGATCACCAAGCAGGAAATCTTGGATAAAAAGTTCTCGACAGAATTTAGAGGTTACAATAAGGAAGAGGTTGACGAATTTCTCGATGAGATTATAGCCACCTTAGCCGATTTGGAACAGGGGAAGCCATCCTCCAACGGTGACATCAAGGCATTGAAGTCGGAGATAAATGATTCTCCGTTTTATTAGATTTGATAGTCCAAAAAGCTGTCAGAGCAATGACTCTGGCAGCTTTTATGATGTAGTGTTAAGGAATTATCTTTCTTCAAAAATATAGGTGTAGAATGGCACGGTCTTTTGAAAGCCCAAGTATCCAGCTGTCCGATTTTCTGAATATCACGAGCTCTGTAGTCAAAGGTGTGAACTTGCAAAGTCAAATGGTTTTCATGTAGATTATTCGGGAAAACTAAACAAAAATAGTCAAGTCTTGGTATAAATAGCATTTTATAGTGCTATAATAATAGATGTAATAAAATTGTTAAAAAGAGGAAAATAATGGCAAAAAAGACAAATGCTAATATTGGATTTGAAAAAGAATTATGGAACGCTGCAGATGCCTTGCGGGGACACATTTCTGCATCTGATTATCGGAAAGTCGTTATTGGGCTTATTTTCTTGAAGTATGTTTCAGATGCTTTTGAAGAAAAATATAACGAGCTAGTGGCTGAAGGTTCAGGTTTTGAAAATGATCCAGATGCCTATGCTGAGGATAATATTTTTTATGTACCGGAAAAAGCTCGCTGGAAATTTGTTGCCAGCCATGCACATTCGTCAGAAATTGGAACGATTTTAGATGAAGCCATGCGTGAGATAGAAGATGATAATCCAAGTTTGGACAACGTTCTTCCTCAAATTTATGCTAGCCCCGACTTGGATAAACGGGTCTTAGGTGAAGTCGTTGATATTTTTACTAATATCAATATGTTTGAAGGCTCAGAAGAAAAAGATCTGCTAGGCCGCGCTTATGAATATTGTATTGAACAATTTGCAGCCCATGAAGGGAAACGCGGTGGTGAATTCTATACACCGACCAGCATTGTTAAAACGATTGTTGAAATTCTAAAGCCTTTCCGCGGGCGTGTCTACGATCCTGCCTGTGGTTCAGGAGGTATGTTTGCGCAGTCAGCTAAATTTGTAGAGAGCCACAGTGGTAATATTGCCAACTTGTCTATTTTTGGTCAAGAATCTAATGCGGATACTTGGAAAATGGCTAAGATGAATATGGCTATTCGAGGTATTGATGCTAATTTTGGCGAACACCAAGAAAATACTTTTTATAATGACCTGCACCCAACCCTAAAGGCTAATTACATTATGGCTAATCCGCCCTTTAATATTTCAGGCTGGGGTGCGGATAAACTCAAAGATGATATCCGCTGGAAATATGGGACTCCACCAGATGGTAATGCTAACTACGCTTGGATTCAGCATATGATTCACCATATGGATCCAAGTAATGGAAAGATTGGTCTGGTGTTAGCTAATGGTTCTCTGTCTTCCACCACAAAAGGTGAAGGAGACATTCGTCAAAAGATTATTGAAGATGATTTAATTGAGGGTATCATTGCCTTGCCATCTAATCTTTTTTACAGTGTGACTATTCCAGCTTGTCTCTGGTTTATCAGTAAAAATAAAAAGCAAAAAGGGAAAACAGTATTTATCGATGCCCGCAATATGGGTGAAATGGTTGACCGTAAGCACCGTGATTTTAGTGATGACGATATTAAAAAACTAGCTGATACCTTTGAAGCCTTCCAAAATGGGAAATTAGAAGATGTTAAAGGCTTCTGTGCAGTAGTTGACACATCAGAAATTGCTAAGCAAGATTATATCTTAACACCGGGACGCTATGTCGGTATTGAAGAGCAAGAAGATGATGGCGAGCCATTTGAAGAAAAAATGGAACGTTTGACCAGTGAACTATCAGAACTCTTTACCAAATCGCATGAACTGGAAGATGAGATTCGTGAAAGACTGGAGGCAATTGGGTTTGAAATCTGAAAAAACAAGATTATCTGATATCCTAGAAATAATTGGTGGAGGTACTCCTAAAACCACTGTAACTGAATATTGGAATGGAGATATTCCATGGATTTCAGTGAAGGATTTTGGAAATGATGATAGGTATGTTTATAAAACAGAAAAAACTATCACTAAAACTGGTTTAGAAAATAGTTCAACAAAACTTCTTCAAAAAGACGATATAATAATATCAGCAAGAGGAACAGTAGGTGAACTATCTATGATTCCCTTTTCAATGGCTTTTAATCAGTCGTGCTATGGACTTCGTCCCAAAGATGATAGCATTGATAAAACCTTTCTATATTACCTTCTTAAAAATAGTTTGCGGACTTTGAAAAAAAGTGTGCACGGGTCAGTTTTTGATACTATTACTCGTGATACGTTTAAAAGTATAGAAGTCACTATTCCGCCATTTCGTGAACAGTATATAATCGCCAAAGTATTAAAAGCTTTAGATGACAAAATTGAGAATAATAAAAAGATAAATCATCATTTAGAACAGATAGGACAAGAACTTTTTGAACAAGTCTACTATAATGGCTCTCCTGCTCAATTAGGAGATATAATCAGTACCCTTGAAAGCGGCTCACGTCCGAAAAGAGGTGCTGAAATAGTTGGTATTCCAAGCATTGGTGCAGAAAACATTGAGCGTTTTGGTCAATATGACTACACCAAGGAAAAGTTTATAAGTTTAGAATATTTCAAAAAACTCAATCGTGGTATTGTGCATTCAGGTGATATCTTACTTTATAAAGATGGAGCTTATACTGGAAAGGTATCAATGGCATTGGATAACTTTCCGCATGCACAATGTGCCATTAACGAGCATGTTTTTATATTAAGGCCAAGCAAACTAGCGCCAAGCTCATTCTTCCTATATTTCCTACTTTTATATGATGGAAACAAGCAAGCTCTATTTTCACGGGCCTCTAGTAAAGCAGCTCAACCTGGGCTAAATCAAACCGAAGTTAAAACTTTACCAATATTACTTCCAACAACAGAAGAAATTACTAAATTTGATAATACTATAGCGCCAATTATGCATCAAATTGCTAAAAATGCTAACGAAAATAGAAAATTATCAACGCTACGTGATACTCTTCTACCAAAACTTCTTTCTGGCGAGATTTCTGTCAATTAGGCTGCTAAATGATGATTTATCTATACACCTGCCTATGACCTGTAATAAAATAGGGACGAAAGGTAGGTTGCTTATGAAAGATAAATTAATTACGCAAATTGTATCAAGTATGGCGAAAAGCTTGACAGTAAAGCAGTTAGAGGATTTAAAAAAGGTTTTAACGGCCGCATTTACAAGGGTAGAAGTGGCAGAAGTTAAATCTGCTACAGAGCAGGAAACTAATAGTCATTTGCTAGAATTATTTATTTCAGCGAAACGAATTGAAGGGTGTAGCGAAAAGTCTCTAACGTATTATAAAATGGTCATTAAAAATATGTTGGTCAGTTTAAAAAAGGCGATAAGAGATCTTACTACCAGTGATTTACGGTCTTATCTCGCGGATTATCAGCAAGAACGCAATTCTAGTAAGGTAACGATTGATAATATGCGTCGGATTTTTAGCAGTTTTTTTAGTTGGCTAGAGGACGAGGACTATATTCTCAAAAGTCCTGTTCGTCGCATTCATAAGATAAAAACGGATAAAACGATTAAAGAAACTTTTTCTGATGAAGGTTTGGAACTTTTAAGAGATGCCTGCGATGAGATTCGTGATCTGGCCATGATTGATCTACTGGCTTCGACAGGTATGCGTGTAGGTGAGTTAGTAGGGTTAAACAGAGAAGACATTAATTTTTATGAAAGAGAATGTGTGGTCTTTGGTAAGGGGAATAGTGAACGGATTGTTTATTTCGACGCTAGGACGAAAATTCATTTGATAAACTACCTAGATAGCCGAACGGATGATAATCCTGCTCTATTTGTTTCCTTATCTTCTCCTCATGACAGGCTACTAATTGGGGGAGTAGAGACAAGATTGAGACAATTAGGACAAAAAGCGGATTTAAACAAAGTCCATCCGCACAAATTCAGACGAACATTAGCAACCAGAGCGATAGATAAAGGCATGCCCATTGAGCAAGTTCAGCACTTGCTAGGCCATGTCAAGATAGATACAACTATGCACTATGCCATGGTCAACCAAGCGAATGTCAAAAATTCGCACCGAAAATATATAGGGTGAAGGAATGAATAATCAAGATATCTACAAATTAGAAGAATTTTGTAATTTTAAATATGGTAAGATGCCAGAGAAATCAAAGATAAGTGAGGATAATTCTTTATATCCTATTTATTCAGGATATAAAATAGTTGGGTATTATGAAGACTGGAATATTGAAAAAGGAAGTCTATTAGTCGTATCTCGCGGTGTTGGAGGTACAGGGGATGTAAAACTTTCCCCAGCTAAATGTTATCTAACAAATCTTTCTATCTCAATTGAAGTTGATAATAATATTGCACTCAATGAATTTCTTTATTATTATTGGAAAATTAAAAATCTGAGATATTTAGATTCAGGGTCAGCTCAATCTCAAATTACGATTAATGATTTGAAAAAGGTTGAAGTGAGTCTTCCCAGTATTGATGTTCAAAAAGAAATTGTTTCTATCCCAAAAGCGTTTGATGACAAAATTGAAAATAACAAAAAGATAAATCATCATTTAGCTGCTTAATTGACAGGGAACTCGCCAGATAAGAGTTTTGGTAGAAGAGTATCTCTAGTTTTCATGAGTTTATGATTTTCAATACGATTAGAGATTATTTGGTCATAAATAGGTTCCAATAATGCACCGAGAGTTTTGTAGTCTTGAGTATTTGGAATCAAAACTTCTGCTTTTTCTAAACTACTGCGTGTTATATGCCCCATTGTAGTTGCTTTATCAGCTGCTATTGCAGTAAATTCTTCAAGATGGTATTTCGTCCAGCTATAATAAAACCACTTATCATAGTCGTGAGAACTGACTTTGAATAGATGTTGATTAAGTCCTCCAATTCCCCCTGTCCAAAAGTCAACGAGGAGACTACCAGACCAAGAAAAAATGACATCACCATCTTTGACAATGTATTGTGATTTTATCTTAGTTGAACACAAATCACTTGATGAGTCAAAAGTACCTTGACGTAATTCCTTTATCTTTAGAACTGGTAGGGCTTCTTCGTCATCAAGTGGCCGATATTTTTGCATGGCTAATCCATTAAGATATTCAGCAATATCCGTAAGATTTGCAACCTTCCAATCGTTCGGCATTACTCCGCCAAACGATTTAAAATCAACAAACCAAGATTTAAAAATAGCTTGCGCCATCTCTTCTAAATGATGATTTATCTGTCATCTTAACTATATTCTTAAAGAGGTTAAAAAATGAAAGTAAGTATCTTTGATAAGGATATTTTAAAGCAGTTTTCTAATATATGTGCTACGATTACTGCGATTTTATCGGCCGTATTGATTTTTCTTGATATTCCTAATCAATGGAGGATTACTTCTGGCGTTGTATACATTGTATTTCTCAGTGTTATCTATATCTTTTTATGGATAAGGGCAAATAGATTGAGACAAATTGATATTAAAATAGGTATTACAACCGTTGTTATAAAATCAGGCGATATTTTTAAAGAAGATGGGCTAAAAGCAATCGCTTTTAATGAATATTTTGATACGAGAGTTGATGATAAAATAATTGCTAAGAAATCTTTGAACGGACAGTTTATTTTAAATCATATTGATGATGTTGATAAATTAAATTCCGACATTGAAAGTGATGATGATTTAAAAAATAGTATTATAGGGAAGGAAGTAAAACGAAAGCAAGGAAAAACGACTAAATACAAGTTAGGAAGTTCCATTTTGATAGATGATGAATATATTTTAACTGCTTTTAGCCGATTTAATAAAAATAATCAAGCAGAACTGACTATTCAGGAATACGTCAATTTTCTTTTAACGTTTTGGAATGAGATTAATAGATTGTATGCTCAAAGGTCAGTTACAGTTCCAGTATTTGGTGCAGGAATAACGAGATTTAAAAATGGTTTTGAAGATATTGATATTAATGAACTACTGCGTATCATGATTTGGACTTTCAAAATCAGCAAAATAAAATTTGCGTATCCTGCGAAGTTAACTATTATTGTACATGATGACTTACTTAGTCAAGTGAATTTATATGAATTAAAGGAGAATGAATAATGACTTATCGGAATAAAACTTATGTTGCTTTTGATGGTGATAATGATATGCGCTATTACCAGTTAATGAAAGCTTGGAAACAAAATGACAATACGTCCTTTAATTTTTATGATGCTCACGATATTAATAACTCTAGGGATTCTAGTCAGGAAGAATCCATTAAACGACAACTTCGTGAAAGAATGGCTAATAGTAAGGTTTTTGTCCTATTGATTGGTGAACATACCAAATATTTAAGAAAATTTGTAAAATGGGAAATAGAACTTGCTATTAAAAAAGGCTTACCAATTATCTGTGTCAATCTGAATGGGAATAGAAGTAAAGATTCATTATGCCCATCAAGTTTAGATGGACAGTTAGCTATATTTATTCCTTTTGGAAGTAAAATTATGCAGTATGCTCTTGAAGACTGGCCGAGTTCACATGAGCAATATCGAAAAGAAGGCAAAACAGGAGCTTATTCTTATAAAGATATAGTTTACCAACGATTAGGCATTTAAATTTAGAATTTATCTAGGAGACAGATCTTATGGGATTCACTGAAAACAACTACGAAAATGCGGTTATGGAGCTTTTTCGTGATGGTCTGGGTTATTCATCTATTTATGGACCGGATGTGGAGCGTGATTATAGAGAGCCCCTCTATTTGGACGAGCTCTATCCTGCTTTGGAGAGGATTAATGCCACGTTGCCTGATGTTGCTATTAGAGAAGCGATTGACAAACTGCGGCGTTTTGAGACAGGCTCCTTACTTCAAAAAAATAAGGCTTTTACGGATTATCTGCAAAACGGTATAGAAGTTTCTTATTTTTATCAAGGTAAAAGGCAATCTAGTCTTGTTTATCTGGCTGATTTTGAAAATGTTGATAATAATATCTTTACCGTTATTAATCAGTGGACAGTTGTAGAAAAAAGTAATAAGCGTCCGGATGTTATCGTATTTTTGAATGGCTTACCCGTTGTTGTTTTTGAGTTGAAAAGTCCGTCTCGTCAGGAAACAGATGCTTCAGCGGCCTATCGTCAGCTTAAAGCTTATCAGAAGGAAATCCCAAGTTTATTTACTTACAATGCCTTTTGTGTCATGACTGATCTCGCAACTTCAAAGGCAGGGACGATTACTGCTGGTGAAGATCGTTTTATGGAGTGGAAGACTACAGATGGCAGTTTTGAAGACAGGGAGTATGCTAATTTTACGACCTTTATTGAGGGAATATTTGATAAGACAAGGTTCTTAGATATCCTAAAGAATTTCATTTGCTTTTCTGAGGATGCAAAGATTTTAGCAGCTTACCACCAATATTTTGCCGTTAATAAAGCTGCAGTTTCCACTTTGAAGGCAACTAAAAGCGATGGCCGCGGTGGTGTCTTTTGGCACACACAAGGAAGCGGAAAATCCTTATCAATGGTTTTCTATGCTCGCTTACTACAAAAGGTTCTGGATTCACCGACTATCGTTGTTTTGACAGATAGGAATGACTTAGACGATCAACTCTATGGTCAATTTTCAAAATGCAAAGACTTCCTCAGGCAAACCCCTGTTCAGGCAGAGAGTCGTCTCCATTTGAAAGAATTGCTGGCAGGACGACAGGCTAATGGGATTATCTTTACCACTATGCAGAAGTTTTCAGAATCTGCCGAAGCTCTTTCTGAGAGAAGAAACATTGTCGTTATGGCAGATGAAGCGCATCGTGGTCAATATGGTTTGGAGGAAAAGGTTGATGCGAAAAGCGGTCGCTTAGTTATTGGTACAGCTAGAGTTATCAGGGATAGTCTGCCAAATGCGACTTATATTGGTTTTACTGGGACACCGATTTCTAGTAAGGACAAGTCAACGACTGAAGTGTTTGGCAATTATATTGATGTCTACGATATGACTCAAGCAGTTGAAGATGGTGCTACGCGTCCTGTCTACTACGAGAGCCGTGTTATGCATCTAAAGCTTGATGAAAATATTTTGCGCCTGATTGATGCTGAATACGATTTAATGGCAGAAAATGCGGAATCTCACGCGATTGACAAGAGTAAAAAAGAACTGGGACGTCTTGATAGTATTTTAGGAGCTGATCAGACAATCAGTGCGCTGTGTGATGATATTATCCAGCATTATGAGGAAAATCGTGCACAGGAACTGACTGGCAAGGCGATGATTGTTGCCTATTCGCGTCCTATTGCTATGAAACTTTACCATCAATTACTCGAAAAGCGTCCTCATTGGACAGAGAAAATTGGTGTTGTCATGACCTCCAGTAATAATGACCCAGAAGAATGGCACGATATTGTTGGTAACAAACGCCACAAGGAAGAAATGGCTAAAAAATTTAAGGATAATGACAGTCCATTTAAGATTGCCATTGTTGTTGATATGTGGCTGACAGGATTTGATGTACCAAGTCTGGCAACTATGTATGTTTATAAGCCTATGCAAGGCCATAACTTAATGCAGGCTATTGCGCGGGTTAATCGTGTTTATCAAAATAAAGAAGGCGGTTTAGTCGTTGATTATATTGGTATTGCCGGAGCTTTGAAACAGGCTATGAACGATTACACTAATCGGGATAAAGGGAATTTTGGAGATACCGATATTGCTAAGACGGCCCTGCCAAAATTCATTGAAAAACTAGAAGTTTGTCGGGATTTGTTTTATGGTTTTGATTATTCAGCATTTATGAATTCAGAATCGGGCGATTTGGTCAGAGCACAAACGATTAGTGGCGGAGTTAATTTCTTATCGGCTGTCGATAGAGAAAAGAAAAAAGAGCTGTTTATCAAAGAAGCCATGCTGCTGCGTCAAGCTTTATCACTTTGCCGTTCTTTGCTGACACCTGAACAACGCTTTGAAGCAGCCTATTTTGAGGCAGTGAGAACCTTGTTGACACGAATTACAGGCGATACGAAAAAATTATCCTTGAAAGATATTAATGACCATATTAATGAACTGTTAAAAGCTTCGATCAAGAGTGAAGGTGTCATTAACCTATTTTCAGATATTGATACAGGATTTTCTTTGTTTGATCCGAAATTCTTAGATGAAATTTCTAAGATGAAAGAGAAAAATTTGGCTGTCGAGCTTTTGAAAAAACTGTTAGCTGAGCAAATTGCTTTGTATAAAAGGACAAATTTGGTGAAATCTGAAAAATTTTCAGAGATTTTATCGCGTTCTATGCGAGCGTATCTCAATGGCATGCTGTCAAACGAAGAGGTTATCGCTGAGTTGATGAAAATGGCAAAAGAGATGGCAGCAGCTCACAAAGAAGGGAATTCTCTAGGATTATCAGATGAGGAATTAGCCTTCTATGATGCCTTGACACAGCCACAGGCTGTCAAAGATGTATACGAGAATGATGAATTAATTGCTCTTACTCATGAGTTAACTGATATGTTAAGAAAGAGTAGGACAATTGACTGGCAGAAAAAACAATCGGCGCGTGCTCGGATGCGAATGCTAGTTAAACGCCTCTTGAAGAAATACAAATATCCGCCAGAAGGTGAAGAAGAAGCACTTGAAACAGTAATCAGTCAATGTGAGTTATGGGTTGATAATGGAGAGGATAACTATGAAAACTATGGTCAACCCGAAGAATTAATGGTTGCAGAAGAAAATGCAGATTTGTTGCAAAGGTAAAATTCCAAGATAAAAAAGCACTATTAAAGCACTATTTTTATAAAAATGGTGCTTTTTGTTGAGTTTAGAATAAAATATGTTAAAATTATAGTACAAAATCTAGCAAAGGAGTCATGATTTATTGTCAGTGCAAGAATATTCAGAACAGGAAATTGAAGATATTTTAGGACAGATTAAACTCTTGATTTCAGAAGGAAGATTTATTATCAGCACTGGCGAAAATAGACGAAAGAATGATGAATTTGCCGATGAATTTAATCTGGATATTACTAAGCGAAAAGAGCTTATTTTAAGGATAGAGGTTAAGGATTTCTGTGATTGTGTTCAGTCACCTAATGTCTACAAAAATCATGATGATTATTTTATTTTCGGACCTCGATTTACCTTGGCAGACTTTTTAGGAGATGAGAGAGAAGTGCAAGTGTATGCAAAATTTGTACTTGCGACTAGCCAAACATCTGGTCTAAAAACAATTGTTGTTTCCTTTCATGAAGCTGAAAGGTCGCTGAGCTATTATTTTCAATGATGATAATAAAGGAGTTGAACATATTATGGCAGAAAAAAGAGTTTTTTGTGAACATTGTTTAGATGATGTCACTTATCATGTTGAAGAACGCGAGTTCACGCGGAAATTAAAGGGAAAAAATTATACTTTTAAAGGACAGGAAGCTATTTGCAATAACTGCAATAAGCCTGTTTTTGTGGAAGAAATTGATAATGCTAACAGAACAGCTCTTTATGCTTCTTTTAAAAAAGAAAATGACATTATTTCTGTCCTTGAAATTAAAGCTGTTCTTAAAAAATATAATATTGGAGCTAAGCCTTTATCAGAACTTTTAGGTTGGGGTATTAATACCATTCCCAGGTATTTAAAGGGGGATATTCCTAAAGCAGATTATTCAGATAAACTTCGCAGGATTGCTGCTGAGCCAGATTATTTCTTATCTCTTTTGAAAGGAGCATCTGATATTTTAAAACCAGTGGCCTATGAGAAAAGCGTGAGAGCTGCTGAGGAAGCGATAAAAGCAGGAGGGGTACACAAAGAATCTTTAGCAGCGGATTATCTGCTGGCTAAAAATGATGAGATAACTCCTCTTGCTCTGCAAAAACTGCTTTATTATGTTCAAGGATTTTCTTATGCCTTTACTGGGAAATTTATGTTCGAGAGTGATTGTGAAAGCTGGGTGCATGGACCTGTATACAGAGATATTTATAATAAATATCAAGAATTTGGCAGAGAACCAATTGTTTTAGAAAAGAGTTATGATTTCAACCATTATTTCACGTCTCAGGAAATACAGCTGTTAGACAGTATTATCCAACATCTCAGCGTTTATAATGGAAAGGTGTTGGAGAAATTCACTCATGAAGAAAGTCCATGGCTGTTAGCTCGAGGAGATTTGAAAGAAGATGAACCTTCTGCCAATATTATTGAAAAAAAAGCGATTGCGGATTTCTTTATCAAAGTCAAAGAAAAGTATAATATGCTCACAGCAGATGATATCTCATCTTATGCACAAGCACGGTTTGACAGTTTGAGTATTTAGACCGTTGAAAAAATTAAGGCTCGTCACCTAAATGATGAGCTATCGGTTGAGAAATCTGAGATCGTCACCTTATCTATCCTTGGTGTTGAAGACTATCATTAGGAGGATTGTTTGTATGCTGAACAAAAACAATAGAATTATAACTCCGGCTGTGACGTCTGCCGCAGATACTTTGGCGGAACTTTTAGATTACCACCATATCAATCAGAGTGATTTTGCTGAACGTATTGGTGTCTCTCAAAAACATGTATCTGATTTGCTGAATCGTAGAAAATTTCTTACGGCAGATCTGGCCGTTCGGGTGGAACAGGTGACAGGACTTTCGGCAGAGTTCCTACTTCGTTTGGACATTACCTATAAATTGGCTCACCACAAAGAAAATAACGCTGGTCACTCAGATAAGTTTCTACAAGCTTATGATTGGGCTGTGTGAATAACTAAAAAGCAACGCTACCGAACGTTGCTTTTTACTTTATCTGCCCCCATCAGCTGTATCATAACTCCGGCCTGATAAAAAAGCGATGGTCATCAATCGGAATGATGGAAACTTGATTATCGAAAAATTCGGTCAGGGTTGGCAGGGTAATGATGTCTTCTTTCTTGCCTTGAGTAATGATTCTCCCTTGTTTCAGCAGCAGGACATGATCCATCTTTTGGGTGATTTCTTCGGCGTGATGGGTGACGTAGAGAACCGTAGGTGCCTGCGGCAGGTCGGTGATCCGATCGATTTGCTTGAGCAGTTTCTCTCTGGCAAAGAGATCCAGTCCGACAGTGGCTTCATCAAGGATAATGATATCTGGCTCTTCCATGAGACAGCGGGCAATCATAATCAGCTGGCGTTCCCCTTGGGATAAGGTGTGGAGTCGGCGTCCGATGAGCTTCTCAGCATCTAGGCGCCTCAGCATATCTCTAGCCTCTTTCAGCTCTTTTTTACCATATTCCTTGTAGAGTATGGAAGACTTGTACTTACCGGTCAAAACGGCCTGTTCGGCCACCATCTGCAGGGAGAGGCGGTCGCTGATAAAGCCCGAGACAATCCCAATGCGCTTGCGGATATTGGAGATATCCCCCTGACCGAAGGGAATACCAAGCACCTCAATTTTTCCCTTGGTCTGATAGTATTCGGCCATGATGAGCTTGAGAAGGGTTGTCTTTCCGGAACCATTGAGTCCCAAAATCGCCCATGTCTGCCCCTTTTCAACTGTCCAATTGACATCTTTAAGTAAATCTTTTCCTTGTTTACGTAAATTGACATTTTCCATGGAAATAACAGCCATAATCAACCTCCAAAGTCCTATTAGCTTCATTATAGCACAAATTATTTGGGATTTTTTGGCCAAATAAGTGACTTTTCAACATGCAGGATAAAATTATGCTATAATGAAGGCACTATATCATTTTAGGAGAATAAATTTTAATGGAAGACCCGAGCAGTCAGAATTTGCTTTTTCAATTGCTATTACTGATTATTCTAACCTTTTTAAATGCCTTCTTTTCGGCCTCTGAGATGGCCATGGTCTCCTTAAACCGCTCTCGGGTGGAACAAAAGGCTGAAGAAGGCGATAAAAAATATATCAGGCTTATTAAGGTACTGGATAAGCCCAACAATTTCTTATCCACGATACAGGTCGGTATCACCTTTATCAGCCTCTTACAGGGGGCCAGCCTGTCGGCTTCGCTGGGTAAGGTTATCGCTGGCTGGTTTGGCAATTCAGCTGCTGCCCAGACAGCAGGCAGTATCATTTCGCTGATTTTCTTAACCTATATTGCCATCGTTTTGGGGGAGCTCTATCCTAAGCGTATCGCCTTAAACCTCAAGGACAATTTGGCAGTTGTTTCGGCACCAATTATTATGGGCTTGGGCGTTCTGGTCAGCCCCTTTGTCTGGCTCTTGTCAGCCTCCACCAACCTGCTCAGCCGGATAACGCCTATGACCTTTGATGATGCGGATGAGAAGATGACTCGTGACGAGATCGAGTACATGCTGACCAATAGTGAGGAGACCCTTGATCAGGAAGAAATCGAAATGCTGCAAGGAGTCTTCTCTTTGGATGAATTGATGGCGCGTGAGGTTATGGTGCATCGGACCGACGCCTTTATGGTCGACATCAATGATGACCCTCAAGACATTATCCGCGAGATTCTCAAAAAGAACTTCTCACGTATCCCCGTCTATGATGATGACAAGGACAAGGTTATCGGTCTGATTCACACCAAGAAGCTTCTAGCAGTAGGCTTTGAAAATGGTTTTGATGCCATTAATCTGCGACGTATTCTGCAAGAGCCTTTATTTGTGCCGGAGACCATTTTTGTCGACGATTTGCTCAAGGAATTGCGTCGGACGCAGAATCAGATGGCCATCCTTTTGGATGAATACGGCGGTGTCTCTGGTCTAGTGACGCTGGAGGATCTTTTGGAAGAGATCGTCGGTGATATCGATGACGAGACGGATAAGGCAGAAGTAGAGGTGCGTGAGATCGCACCCGATACCTATATCGTCCTTGGTACCATGACCCTCAATGACTTTAATGAGTATTTTGAAACGGAATTGGACAGCGATGATGTGGATACCATCGCTGGTTATTATCTGACTGGAGTCGGTAATATCCCTTCGCAAGAAGATAAGGAAAGCTTCCAAGTAGACAGCGGCCAGCATCACCTCGAGCTGATTAATGACAAGGTTAAAGAAGGACGTGTGACCAAGGTCAAGGTGCTTGTTAGCCCAATTCAAGAAGAAATAACTGAAGATGAGTAAAAGAGATCCAGCCTTTTGTCGGGATGAACTAGAGCGCAGGGCTTGCGCGCTTATATAGCGATTTGGATATCCAAATTCAATCTTGATGACAACGATAAGTATCGCAGTTCTAAAAGGACTGCGATTTTTTTAAAAGCACTGCCCCTTGAAATCTTGTCGTAAATCCTATAAAATGAGAGAGCTAGATAGGAATACAAATCTGTCATTATAGTCGCTGGCAGGCCACTTGTGCTGGGCTTGGGGCTGCTTTGGCCGATTTGATTTCTGATTGAGAGGAGAATGATGTTGATTGTATTAGCAGGCACCATTGGTGCTGGGAAGAGCTCGCTGGCCGCTGCCTTGGGAGAGCATCTGGGAACTGAGGTGTTTTATGAAGCCGTTGATAATAATCCTGTTTTGGATCTCTATTATCAAGATCCTAAGAAGTATGCTTTTTTACTGCAGATTTTCTTTTTAAATAAACGCTTCCAGTCCATCAAGGAAGCCTACAAGGCGGATAACAATATTTTAGACCGGTCTATTTTTGAGGACGAACTGTTTTTAACCTTAAATTATAAAAACGGCAATGTTACCAAGACAGAGCTGGATATTTATAAGGAGCTTCTGGCTAATATGCTGGAAGAGTTGGACGGCATGCCCAAGAAGCGACCTGACCTTTTAGTGTATATTGATGTTTCATTTGATAAGATGCTGGAGCGGATCAGCCAGCGCGGCCGCAGTTATGAACAGATCGCTGATAACCCCGATCTCTACGAATATTATCAGCAGGTGCACGGTGAGTATCCGGATTGGTATGAAAATTATGATATCTCCCCTAAAATTCGTATCGACGGCAACAAGCTGGACTTTGTTAAAAACGAAGATGATCTCCAAACGGTCTTTGGTATGGTAGAACAAGCGCTCAAAGAGCTGGATTTACTGTGACAGTCCTAATAGTTAACACCTCACTTTAAGAGATTGAGGTGTTTTTTACTAGTATTATTGCGGTGCTCTTATCTGGATTTTTATAGCCAAAAACGATATAATAAAGTTACCGTTAGTAAAGCGGTTGCAAAGATATATATCGGCTGATGACAGCCGTAAGGCAGGGCTGCGAAGCCGTAGAAAAGAGATTATTATGGCAGAAGCAATAGATTACCGGCAAGTGACCGGCATGATTCATTCCACGGAAAGTTTTGGGACTGTTGATGGTCCCGGTGTGCGTTTTGTTGTTTTTATGCAGGGCTGCAAGATGCGCTGCCAATATTGCCATAACCCCGATACGTGGGAGATGGAGACCAACCAATCAACAGTGCGAACAGTTGATGATGTTCTTAATGAAGCCCTGCGTTACAAGGGCTACTGGGGCAGTCAGGGAGGAATCACCGTTTCTGGCGGTGAGGCCATGCTGCAGATTGACTTTATCACAGCTCTTTTTATCGAGGCAAAGAAACTAGGTATTCACTGTACCTTGGATACCTGTGGCTTCGCCTATCGGCCTACGCCTGAGTACCACGCTATTGTGGATAAGCTCTTAGCTGTGACTGACTTGGTTCTGCTGGATATCAAGGAGATCAATCCTCAGCAGCATATTGTCGTGACGCGCCAGCCTAATAAAAATATTTTGCTCTTTGCTAAGTACCTATCGGATAAAAAGATACCCGTCTGGATCCGTCATGTCTTGGTACCGGGACTGACAGACTTTGATGAGGACTTGATTGAACTGGGAAAATTCGTAGAAACGTTGAATAACGTCGATAAGTTTGAAATTCTCCCTTACCATACCTTAGGAGAGTTCAAATGGCGAGAATTGGGGATTCCTTACACCTTGGAAGGTGTCAAACCGCCGACCAAAGAGCGGGTACAAAATGCTAAAACGCTCATGCATACAGAAAGTTACCAAGACTATCTCAAGCGCGTTAAGCAGGCAGCTGTTGAGTAAGAAAATTAAAGTAGAAAGCTGGGACAAAAGTTCCAGCTTTTTGATATAATAAAAAGGTCCGCTTTTAAAAGGGGCTGGCCCTTTTATACTTGAAGCAAATAAGCTTAAACGAATTAAGCTTGGAGCTGATTGCCCAGCTTCTCAATGCTGTCTAATGGATGACCAGTTCGGCAATGCCGATTAAACACTTTAGCAGGTCCTTGACTTTTCTGATGAGTTACCTAGCTGTGAGAAAAAAGCAAGCCAAGACCTTTACAGGAGGCTGAGAGTAGGACAAAAATCAATAAATCTAGAACAGTGCAATGAGTCTGGACTTTTGTCCTAGACTCAATAGACTTAAGCAGTCAGTATCGATCCAAGATATACAGCATTTATGCTAGAAAGTGCCAGTTTGATTTTTAAAGCGTATGACTTAGAAAGGAATAGTAGTAATGCAAGCCTTAGAAGAAAAATTACAAGCAGATTTTGGGATTATTTTTAAGGACAAAACACTTTTAGAAACAGCCTTTACCCACACTTCTTATGCCAACGAGCACCGCCTCCTAAACATTTCACATAACGAACGTCTGGAGTTTTTAGGAGACGCCGTTCTGCAATTATTGATTTCGCGCTATTTATTTGAAAAATACCCCAAGAAACCCGAAGGAGACTTATCAAAAATGCGCTCCATGATTGTACGGGAGGAGAGTTTAGCAGGATTTTCCCGTGACTGTGGTTTTGAGGCCTTTGTCAAACTAGGAAAAGGTGAGGAAAAATCAGGCGGTAGAGATCGCGAGACGATCCTAGGAGATTTATTCGAAGCGTTTTTGGGAGCCCTGCTCCTAGATGCAGGAGTGGAAGCAGTAGAAAGTTTTCTCAATCAGGTCATGATTCCCAAGGTTGAAGTGGGTGATTTTGAGCGAGTTAAGGACTATAAGACAGCCCTGCAGGAAGCCTTGCAGGTCAAGGGCAGTGTGACCATTAGCTACCGTGTTATTAGTGAAACGGGTCCTGCTCATGATAAACTATTTAAAGTGAGTCTGTCGGTTGATGGACAGGATCTTAGCCAAGGGCAAGGCAAGTCCAAAAAATTGGCAGAGCAGGATGCTGCCAAGACAGCCCTGCTCCAACTGGGACGAGGTTAGTATGTTTCTAAAAGAGATTGAAATGCAGGGGTTCAAGTCTTTTGCGGACAAGACCCGTATTGAATTTGACCGCGGTGTGACAGCCGTGGTTGGCCCTAATGGTTCTGGTAAGTCAAATATTACGGAAAGTCTGCGCTGGGCCTTGGGGGAGTCCTCTGCTAAAAGTCTGCGCGGCGGTAAGATGCCAGACGTTATTTTTGCAGGAACTCAAGATCGCAGTCCCCTTAATTTCGCTCAGGTAACAGTCGTACTGGATAATAGCGATGGTTTCATTGCTGACAGCAGCGATGAGATTCGGGTGGAGCGTCATATCTACCGCAATGGTGACAGTGACTATCTGATTGATGGTAAAAAAGTGCGTTTGCGCGATATTCATGATTTATTCATGGATACCGGCCTTGGACGCGATTCGTTTTCGATCATCTCTCAGGGGCGCGTTGAGGCTATTTTCAACAGTCGGCCTGAAGAGCGCCGAGCTATCTTTGAAGAGGCAGCAGGCGTTCTCAAATATAAAACCCGTAAAAAAGAAACCCAAAGCAAACTGGATAAAACACAGGATAATCTGGATCGGCTGGAAGACATCATCTATGAGCTGGAAGGCCAGATTAAGCCCTTGGAAAAACAAGCACAGACAGCCAAGCAGTTTTTGGACTTAGATGACAAGCGCAAAAAACTCCAGTTAGATATCTTGATTGAAGATATTAAGGTCAATCGTGCTGAACTTGATAAGAGCAATCACCAGCTGGCTTCTGTTAAGACTGATTTAACAGCCTACTATGAGCAGCGTAATCGTTTAGAGTCTGAAAATCAAAACCTCAAAGAACACCGGCAGAGCCTATCGCAGAGTATGGATCAGGAACAGGCCGAGCTTTTGGAAGTTACTCGCCTTATTGCCGATTATCAGCGTCGGATTGAGGTCCTTTCTTTGGAATCCAGTCAAAAAGCTGAAAAGCAGGCGGATGCTGAAAATCGTTTGGCAGACCTGGAACAAGATAAAGAGGAGCTGCTGCAAACCCTGTCTGATAAGCAGCAGGAGCAAGAGCAGCTGGCTGAAAAATTAGCGGCTCTCAAAAATCGTATCAGTCAATTGGAAGTTGATCTCTCTCGTTTTTCAACTGATCCCGATCAGATTATTGAAAATTTGCGGGAAAAGTTTGTGGCTCTGCTGCAAAAAGAGGCAGATCTTTCCAATCGTTTAACTGCCCTGCAGGCGGATATTGAACAAGAGGAACAAGCCCAAGCTGAACAATCAGCCGAGCGGCAGCAGCTGACTGCAGACCTGACTCAGGCGAAAGAGCAAGCTCAAATGGCTCTGGCTGCTTTTGAAGCAGCTAAGGGCAATGTTAAGGAGCTGCTGGATAGCTATCAAGCCCAAGTCCAGCAAGCAAGAGCGATCAGTGCTAACTACCAAGATGAGCAAGAAAAGATGTTTGCCATCATGGACAAGATAAAGGAAAAGGAAGCACGCAAGCGCAGTCTGGAAGCTATTCAGAAGAATCATAGCAATTTTTATGCCGGTGTCAAAGCTGTCCTCCAGCAAGCTGATAAACTAGGCGGAATTATCGGAGCTGTTTCTGAGCATCTTTCCTTTAATCCTGACTATCAGACGGCTCTGGAAATAGCTCTGGGCGGCAGCAGTCAAAATATCATTGTAGAGGATGAAGCCGCAGCTAAGAGGGGGATTGATTTTCTCAGACGCAATCGCCAAGGGCGGGCGACCTTTTTGCCCTTGACTACGATCAAACCCCGCCACATGGCTGAACGCAATTTGGAAAACATCACCCAAGCTCAGGGCTTCCTTGGTCTTGCCAGCGACTTGGTGACCTTTGATGATAAGCTGTCCAACATCTTTCAGAATCTTCTGGGGGTGACTGCTATTTTTGATACTGTTGATCATGCCAATCAGGCAGCGCGCTCTGTCGGCTATCAGGTGCGAATGGTGACCTTGGATGGGACAGAGCTGCGCCCAGGTGGCTCCTTTTCAGGCGGTGCCAGCCGCAATAATAATACGACCTTTATCAAGCCGGAATTAGATAGCTTGACAGAAGAATTGACGGTACTCAAAAATCAGCTGGCTCAGCAGGAGACAGCTCTTGCTCAGCTTAAGACTGCCGTCAAACAAAAAGAAGAAGAACTAGCTAGTCTCAAGGAAGCCGGTGAGCAGGCACGCTTGGATGAGCAGAAAGCTGAGCTGGCCTATCAAAATCAAGCTGATCGTTTGTCCGACCTCAACCAAGTCTTTAGTGCCCTGTCTGCTAATCAAGAAGGAGAGGCTGCGGTTAATCTGACAGATGAAAAAGACAAGCTGGAAGCAGACTTAGCTGGAGTTGAAGAGCAAAAGGTACATGTTCAAGAGCAGCTGGATAAAATTAAGAATGATAAGGATACGATTACAGCCCAAGTCAATCAATTAAATGAGGAGCTGGCGCAAGCAAGACTGTCTGAGCGTGAATTAACAGGAGAAGAGCGTTTTGCTAGAAATGAGCTGAATCGCCTTAAATTGAATCTGGATGATGTCGAGAAAAATATTGACACCCTCACCCAGCAGCTAAGCACTCAAGCGAGCGACCTATCGCCAGATGAACTGCCTAAGCTAGCCAAGCAGCTGGATCAGGCCCAAGAACGCAAGACTGAGTTGGAAACCGGCCTTATTCGATTACGGTTTGAAGTGGAAGACTGTGATGGACAGCTCGATGATATTGAGGAGCAAGTTCAAGCCGCCAGCAAGCGCAATGAAGATTTGATTAGGCGTCAGGCCCACCTTGAAGCTGAAATTGATAGCCTCTCGGATAAACTGCGCCAGTTTGCCCGCCAGCTGTCTGAGGATTATCAGATGAGTTTTGAGCAGGCCAGTCAGACAGCTAGTCCTTTGGAAGATGTGCCGGCAGCCAGGCAGCAGTTGACATCGCTTAATCGTCAAATTAAGGCGCTAGGTCCTATTAATTTGGATGCGATTGAACAGTACGATGAAGTCAGCACCCGTCTATCCTTCCTCAATGAGCAAAAATCAGATTTAATAGATGCGAAAAACCTTTTGCTCAGTACTATCCACGATATGGATGATGAAGTTAAATCTCGTTTCAAGACGACCTTTGAAGCTATTCGTGAGAGCTTCAAGGAAACCTTTGTGCAGATGTTTGGCGGCGGTTCGGCTGACCTTGTCTTGACAGAAGGAGACTTGCTGACAGCTGGCGTAGAGATTTCTGTGCAGCCGCCGGGCAAAAAAATTCAGTCCCTCAACCTGATGTCTGGTGGAGAGAAGGCCCTATCTGCTTTAGCCCTCCTCTTTTCTATCATTCGTGTTAAGACCATTCCGTTTGTGATCCTAGACGAGGTAGAGGCAGCATTGGATGAAGCGAATGTTAAGCGTTTTGGAGATTATCTTAACCGCTTTGATAAGGCTAGCCAGTTTATCGTGGTCACCCACCGTAAGGGGACAATGGCCGCAGCTGACAGCATCTACGGCGTCACCATGCAGGAATCTGGAGTCTCTAAAATCGTCTCCGTCAAGCTAAAGGATGCTGAAAATATGGTGGAATAGACCATTAAAAAAGCCGATTCATCGGCTTTTTTACTATAACAAACTCTCAATTTCTGAGATTAGCTCAGCTGGTTCTGATTTGGAAGCGAAGCGCCTGACAACTCTGCCTTGGCGATCAACTAAAAATTTAGCAAAATTCCACTCAATAGGCTTACCTAAAGGGCCAGTTTGCTGAGATTTAAGCCATTTATAGAGCGGATCAGCCTGGCTGCCGTTGACCTTTATCTTGGCAAAGCGCGGAAAGGTTGTCTGGTAATTCAGCGTACAGAAATTGTTGATTTCCTCAGCTGTTCCTGGTGCCTGTCCAGCGAATTGGTTACAAGGAAAATCAAGAATTTCAAAGTCCTGATCTTTATAGCTGTCGTAGAGAGCTTGCAACCCTTCGTATTGGGGAGTCAGCCCGCAGCCCGTAGCCGTATTGACGATCAGCAAGACTTTACCGCGATAATCACTGAGGGCAGTCAGTTCTCCGTCTTGCCTAGCAACTGTAAAATCATAGATAGTCATAAGCCACCTCCTGTATTCTTTTCCTTAGTCTATCAAAAAAGCGCGGTCCTTACCAGTTTAAAAGTAAAGAAAAAGCCGAACATAAGGTAGGTAATTCGCAAAAAATCTTTAGTTTTAGCCTTGAAAGTGATATGATAGGAAAGTACTACGCAAAGTTAAAGGAGAGGTGGTTATGGCCATAAAAAAACTCGAAGCGAGCAGCGATCAGAACATTATCAGCGAAGAAGTTCAAATTTTACAGGAACTTCTGGAAGACACCACACGTCAGATGGTCGGTAATAAGGTTTTTTCTCGCATTGAAGAGATGATTGACCTATCGACAAGGGGAGAATATGGGGATTTAGAAAAGGTTATTCAGACTGTTTCCAATGATGACATGGTAGTCATTGCCCGCTATTTCTCCATTCTGCCGCTTTTGATTAATATCTCAGAAGATGTGGATCTAGCTTATGAAGTTAACCACCAAAATAACACCGATAGAGATTATCTGGGAAAAATCTCGACAACCATTGATTTAGTAGCCCAAAAGGATAATGCACAAGAAATCCTGCAGCAGGTCAATGTTGTGCCAGTCTTGACTGCCCACCCCACCCAAGTGCAGCGCAAGACCATGCTGGAGTTGAATCAAAAGATTCATGAGCTTCTGCGCAAGCACCGCGATGTCAAGTTAGGCCTGATCAATAAGGATAAGTGGTATGCGGATCTCCGTCGTTATATCGAGATCATGATGCAAACGGACATTATCCGCGAGCAAAAGCTCAAGGTAACCAATGAAATCACCAATGTCATGGAGTACTACAATAGCTCCCTGATTAAGGCCATCACTAATCTGTCATCCGAATACCAGCATTTAGCTGCCCAGCGCGGCTTAAAGTTGGAAAATCCTAAACCCATCACTATGGGGATGTGGATCGGTGGCGACCGCGACGGCAATCCCTACGTAACAGCAGAGACTTTGCGAATTTCAGCAACCGTTCAAAGTGAGGTCATTTTAAATTACTATATTGAAAAGCTTAATACGCTTTACCGCGGCTTTTCTCTTTCGACCCATCTGACGCAGACATCAGAGGCTGTTCAGCGCCTAGCCTCCCTGTCAGATGATACCTCCATCTATCGGGAGCATGAGCCCTATCGTAAGGCCTTTAGTTATATTCAATCTAAGGTTATTCAGACTCTACTGAATTTACATGCACAAGAAGCTGGTGTCCAGCTGCCTCTTGGTCAGGTCAAATCTACTAGTTTGAGCAGCAGCATTATTGCCAATTATATTCAAAATCAGGTTGGCAGTCGAGCCTCTGAACTGGCAGCCAACCAGCCTGCAGCCTATCAAAGTGCCCGAGAATTAAAAGATGATTTGTTAGCTATCCGTGATTCATTAGTAGCTAATGGCGGAGAAGCGCTTTTAACTGGAGATTTTGAGGAACTCTTGCAGGCCGTTGAGGTCTTTGGCTTTTACTTGGCTAGTATTGACATGCGACAAGACTCCAGTGTTCAGGAAGCCTGTGTGGCTGAATTGCTCAAGTCAGCCAATATTGTAGAAGATTACAGCAGCCTGTCTGAGGAGGAAAAGTGCCAAGTTCTTCTCAAAGAACTCCTAGAGGATCCGCGGCCGCACTCTTCAACGCATGCTGAGAAATCAGACCTGCTCCAAAAGGAGTTGGCCATCTATCAAACAGCACGTGATATGAAAGATCTACTTGGGGAAGATGTCATTAAGCAGCATATTATTTCCCACACTGAAAGTGTATCTGACATGTTTGAGCTAGCTATTATGCTCAAAGAAGTCGGATTGATCGATAAAGAATCTGCCCGTGTGCAGATTGTACCGCTCTTTGAAACCATTGAGGACTTGGATAATGCCACGGCTATTATGGAAGACTATCTCTCATATGACCTTGTTAAACAATGGATTGCATCGAACGGCAACTACCAAGAAATCATGCTGGGGTATTCAGACAGTAATAAAGACGGCGGCTACCTAGCTTCCGGCTGGACCCTCTATAAGGCGCAGAATGCCTTGACTAAAATTGGTGAGGACCACGGAATTAAGATTACCTTCTTCCATGGCCGCGGTGGAACTGTAGGCCGCGGTGGCGGTCCTTCTTACGAAGCTATCACCTCCCAGCCATTTGGTTCTATCAAGGATCGCATCCGCTTAACAGAGCAGGGAGAAGTAATTGGATTTAAATATGGCAATAAGGATGCTGCCTACTATAACTTAGAAATGTTGGTATCAGCAGCTATCAACCGTATGGTTACCCGTATGATTGCTGACCCTAATGAGATTGACGGCTTCCGTGCTGACATGGATAAAATCGTAGCAGATTCCAATAAGATCTACCGTGATCTTGTTTTTGGCAATCCACATTTCTATGATTATTTCTTTGAAGCCAGCCCTATTAAAGAAGTGTCCAGTCTCAATCTCGGTTCTCGTCCAGCGGCTCGCAAAACAATTACAGAAATTTCAGGTTTGCGGGCGATTCCATGGGTTTTCTCTTGGTCTCAAAATCGTATAATGTTTCCGGGATGGTACGGTGTTGGCTCGGCTTTCAAACACTTTATTGATGCTAAAGATAGCAATTTGGAAAAACTGCGTCACATGTATAAAACTTGGCCTTTCTTTAATTCCTTGCTGTCTAATGTTGATATGGTTCTGTCGAAATCTAACATGAATATTGCCTTTCAGTATGCTCAGTTGGCTGAAAGACAGGAAGTGCGGGATGTTTTCAACATTATCTTGGACGAATGGCAGCTGACCAAAAATGTTATTCTGGCTATTGAGGGACAAGAAGAACTCCTTGCTGAGAATCCATCTCTAAAATCTAGTCTGGATGTCCGTCTACCCTACTTCAATGTCCTGAACTATATCCAAATTGAATTGATTAAACGTCTGCGTAATGAAGGACTTGATGAAGATACTGAAAAGCTAATCCATATCACGATCAATGGTATTGCTACCGGTCTGCGCAACTCAGGCTGATGCCCGCAATCAAAATCAACATGAGGGACTGAACAGGTTATTGTTCAATCCCTTTTATAATAGGCTTTTTAAAGGCTTCTTAGAGGCAAAAATGGGACGTTCCGCCTTTTATTTTGTAGCTAAACGTGATATAATTCTAAGAATATGACTGTTAAGTATTGGAGAAATCATGAAAATTGATAAAAAGCACTTGCTCAATTATTCCATACTAATTCCCTATCTTGTGCTATCTGTGATCGGTTTGATTGTTGTCTACTCGACAACCAGTGTAACCTTGATTAAGTTTGGACTCAATCCCTTTAGCTCTGTCTTAAACCAAGCGGCCTTCTGGCTGGTTAGTCTTTTGGGAATTACCTTTATTTATCGCCTGAAGTTAAATTTTCTAAAAAATAAGCGCGTGTTGACAGCAGCCCTCCTCGTTGAGGTCGTTTTACTGATTGTTGCCAAGTTTTTCTCAGAGGAAATCAACGGTGCTAACGGCTGGATTTCGCTGGGCCCGATTACCTTTCAGCCGGCAGAATATCTCAAGCTGATAATGGTCTGGCTGCTAGCCTTTACCTTTTCCAGACGTCAGGGTGATATTGAGACCTACGACTATCAGGCCTTGACTCGGAGGCGCTGGTACCCGCGTTCTTTAGATGATTTAAAAGACTGGCGGATCTACTCGATGATAATGGTCGGCTTAGTCGTCATCCAGCCTGACTTGGGAAATGCGACTATTATTGTCTTGTCTGGGCTGATTATGTTTGCAGTAAGCGGGATTGGCTACCGTTGGTATATCGCTTTGGTCGGTGTCATTGTTAGTGCTTCAACGATATTCTTAGGGATCATCAAGGTCGTCGGTGTAGAGACGATGTCCAATGTGCCAATTTTTGGCTACGTTGCTAAACGTTTCAGTGCCTACTTCAATCCTTTCAAGGACTTGGCAGATTCAGGATTGCAGTTAGCCCACTCCTATTATGCGATGAGCAATGGGGGCTGGCTAGGCCGTGGACTGGGAAATTCTATCGAAAAGAATGGTTACCTGCCTGAAGCAACGACCGATTTTGTCTTTTCAATTCTGATTGAGGAAATGGGCTTTATCGGCGCTGGTCTTATTTTAGCCCTTGTCTTCTTTTTAATCTTGCGCATTATGCTGGTAGGGATCAAGGCTAAGAACCCATTTAATTCCATGATGGCTCTGGGGATTGGCGGTATGATTTTGATGCAGGTTTTTGTCAATATCGGCGGAATTTCAGGCTTGATTCCATCGACTGGCGTTACCTTTCCCTTCCTCTCACAAGGAGGAAACAGTCTCCTGCTTTTATCAGTTGCCATCGGTATCGTGCTGAACATTGACGCTAACGAAAAACGTGAGGAAATTTATCAGGAAGCAACCGAAGAGATACAAAAGGCTCAAACCCAAGAATTCAAGGTTATTAGTTGAAAGAGGAAGTGAGACATACATATGATGGTATATCATATGTATGTCTCATCCTCTTTTTATTATGGCTTCAGAACAGTTTTTTAATAGAGAGAAACAGTCATAACCATCAGTTCAGTTGCAAATTAATAAGACTTTGGGCTTCTCTTGATTTCCTGATTTTAAGTGCAAGCTTCAAAAGAGTAGAGCGAGTAGAATTATAGACATAGCTATTTTTTTAGTTGCAACTGTAGATTAAAGATGATATACTGCCCGTGAAAACGTATTCATAAAAAATACTTAATTAAGCTAGGAGGCCATAGAGATGAAAATTACAGCCGCACTTGCTAAAGAACAAGGGCAAGATCTAAAAACAGAGGAGCTTGAACTTCGTGAACCTCAAGCTGATGAGGTATTGATCAAAATCGTTGCGACCGGTATCTGCCATACGGATGCTATTGGACGTGATTTCGGTGTCACCCCTTATCCAGTTTTACTGGGACATGAGGGAGCTGGAATCGTTGAGAAGGTTGGGGACTTTGTTACCAGTGTTGAGCCGGGAGACCATGTTGTGCTATCTTTTGCCTACTGCGGCCACTGTGTCAACTGTTTAAGTGGTCATCCAGCCAATTGTATTCACTGTGGACCAATAAATTTTGGGGGACGTTTTTTGGACGGTACAACCCCTTTGACTCAGGAGGGGCAGCAAGTCTCTAATTTCTTTGGGCAATCGTCATTTGGAAGCTATTCTATTGCCAAAGAGAATAATGTTGTTAAGGTAGATAAAGAGGTGGATATCGCTCTTTTGGGCCCGCTAGGCTGTGGCATTCAAACCGGAAGCGGTACTGTTTTGAACCGTTTAAGACCTGAATTTGGTTCTTCAATTGTGGTTTATGGAACTGGCGCGGTTGGCTTGAGTGCCATAATGGCTGCCAAACTCATTGGCTGCAAGAACATCATCGCTGTAGATATCCATGATAATCGCTTGGCGTTAGCCAAAGATCTAGGTGCAACTCACACTATTAACAGTAAAACAGAAGACATTGTTGAAAGTGTTAAAGCCATCACAGGAGATGGTGCAGAGTATGGTGTTGATACGACAGGAGTTCCTATTGTTGTCAGATCAGCCTTACGAGCCTTGATGCCTATGGGAAGTCTTGCGGTTGTTGGTTTTACGCCTGAAATGGAAATCGATATTCACAATGAAATTATGGCTGAAAGCAAGTCCTTGATTGGTGTTGTAGAAGGCGACGCTGTACCGCAAATTTTTATTCCTAGTTTAGTGGACTTCTACAAAGAAGGGCGCTTTCCATTTGATAAATTGGTTAAATTTTATGATTTTAATGAGATTAATCAAGCCTTTCTGGATTCTGCTGATGGTTCTGTCAACAAGCCTATTGTCAAAATGCCCTAGAGAGGTGTCGCTAACTTAAACACTAGAATATAGAGCTGAACTCTCAGGCAGTTCAGCTCTATAGTACTCCTTAAATGAATGGTGCTAACCCCTGAGCCGCTTGCCCAATTTTTCTGCTTATTTGGGTCGAAAGAAGTGCAAGAGATTTTTGAGCTTGCTATTCTCTTTTTTTGATAAAAAGCCTTTGACAATTATGTAAAAAGCTTGCATTTCTAAAACAATTTGATAGAATAGTAGGGTAAAGTTAGACTGTATTGCCTACCGTCTATCTATAAAATATATTTTATTGGAGGCTTTTCCTAAATGGCAAAAGAAAAATACGATCGTAGTAAACCACACGTTAACATTGGTACTATCGGACACGTTGACCATGGTAAAACTACTTTGACAGCAGCTATTACTACTGTATTGGCACGTCGTCTTCCAAGTGCTGTTAACCAGCCAAAAGACTACTCATCAATCGATGCTGCACCAGAAGAACGCGAACGCGGTATCACTATCAACACTGCACACGTTGAGTATGAAACTGAAAAGCGTCACTATGCCCACATCGACGCTCCAGGACACGCGGACTATGTTAAAAACATGATCACCGGTGCCGCTCAAATGGACGGAGCTATCCTTGTAGTAGCATCTACTGACGGACCAATGCCACAAACTCGTGAACACATCTTGCTTTCACGCCAAGTTGGTGTTAAGAACCTTATCGTCTTCATGAACAAGGTTGACTTGGTTGACGACGAAGAATTGCTTGAATTGGTTGAAATGGAAATTCGTGACCTCTTGTCAGAATACGATTTCCCAGGTGATGATGTTCCTGTTGTTCAAGGTTCAGCACTTAAAGCCCTTGAAGGTGATACAGCTGCCGAAGACAAGATCATGGAATTGTTGGATATCGTTGATGACTACATTCCAGAACCAAAACGTGATACTGATAAGCCATTGCTTCTTCCAGTCGAAGACGTATTCTCTATCACTGGTCGTGGTACTGTTGCTTCAGGACGTATCGACCGTGGTACTGTAAAAGTTAACGACGAAGTTGAAATCGTTGGTATCAAAGACGAAATCGAAAAAGCTGTTGTTACCGGAGTTGAAATGTTCCGTAAACAGCTTGACGAAGGTCTTGCTGGTGATAACGTTGGTGTGCTTCTTCGTGGTGTTCAACGTGACGAAATCGAACGTGGTCAAGTATTGGCTGAACCAGGTTCAATCCACCCACACACTAAGTTTAAAGGTGAAGTTTACATCCTTTCTAAAGATGAAGGTGGACGTCACACACCATTCTTCAACAACTACCGTCCGCAGTTCTACTTCCGTACAACTGACGTAACTGGTTCAATCGAATTGCCAGCAGGTACTGAAATGGTTATGCCTGGTGATAACGTTACTATCGACGTTGAATTGATCCACCCAATTGCCGTTGAACAAGGTACTACCTTCTCTATCCGTGAAGGTGGACGTACTGTTGGTTCAGGTATCGTTTCAGAAATCGAAGCTTAAGCGATTAAGTTCCCGTTAAAACGATTAAAAGTCAGACAATGAAAAAGCTAGTGGCCCCTTGGGTACTGGCTTTTTCTATGCTATAATGGACTAAATAATTTTTAGGAGAATCCTGTATATGAAGACCCCTTTTGTCGGCAAAAACCAATTAGACCAGATTACAAAAGAATTTCCAACCCCCTTTCATCTTTACGATGAAAAAGGGATCCGTGAAACGGCGCGAGCTGTGAATAAGGCTTTTGCTTGGAATCCAGGTTTTAAGGAGTATTTTGCGGTTAAGGCAACTCCTAACCCTAGTATTTTGAAAATCTTACAAGAGGAGGGCTGCGGTGTCGACTGTGCAACTGATGTCGAATTAATGATGGCTCATAAGCTAGGGTTTAAAGACATCAGCTTTACCTCCAATGATACTAAAGCGCAGGAATTTGTCTATGCCCGCCAGACTGGTGCCATGATCAATTTGGATGCTTGTGAGCATATTGCTTTCTTAGAAGAGGTCGCCGGTTTACCTGAAACGGTCTCTCTTCGCTACAATCCCGGTGGTGTCTTCTCGCTTGGGACTGATATTATGGATCACCCAGAAGATTCTAAATTCGGGATGACCAAGGACCAGCTTTTGCAGGGTTATAAAGATTTGAAGGCCAAAGGTGTTAAAAATTTTGGTCTCCATGCCTTTCTAGCGTCGAATACCGTTACTAACGACTACTATCCAACCTTGGCTGGGCAGTTATTTGAATTAGCTTTGGAAATTAGGGAAGTAGCAGGGGTTGAACTCAGCTTTATCAATCTATCTGGTGGTGTCGGTGTCGATTATACGCCGGCTGATAAGCAGAATGATATCGCTGCTATCGGTGAGGGTGTCCGTGTGAAATTTGAAGATATCCTTGTTCCCAACGCGATGGGTCATATTAAAATTTTTACGGAGCTCGGTCGTTTTATGCTAGCGCCGCATGGTCACCTTGTTACCAAGGTGCTCCACCTCAAGGATACTTATCGCCACTATGTCGGTGTTGATGCCAGCGCCGTTAACCTCCTGCGTCCTGCCATGTACGATGCTTATCATCATATCACGAATATCAGTAATCCTGATGGGGCGCCCGAAGTGGTAGATGTGGTTGGCTCTCTTTGTGAAAATAATGATAAGTTCGCTAAGCAGCGTGAACTAGCACAAGCCCGCGTCGGTGATCTGCTGATTATCCATGATACAGGTGCTCATGGGTTCTCCATGGGGTATCAGTACAATGGCCGCCTGCGTTCAGCTGAGATTCTTTTACAGGAAAACGGCAAAGCTAAAATGATCCGCCGTGCAGAAAGACCAGAAGATTATTTTGCTACTCTTTATGGTTTTGGCTTAGATGAAGGCGAATAATAAGCCGAAACCCTAAAATAATGTAACTCTCGTCCTATTGAAGGCGAGAGCTTTTGTTTTAACCTTATCTTCCTGCCATGCAGGTTCGAGTAGTTAATGACACTGGGAGAGTGGCCCAATAGATAAAGAGCTGGGTAAGTTTGTTCTATGTCTGTCCGTTGTCAAGGTCAGGGCTTTCTGGTATAATGAGATGAGTAAAAAATTTCTAGGAGTTATACAAACATGGCACTTTGGTTAGCTATTTTATTGATTGCTGTTGCCCTAATGGGTGGTGTTTTACTAGGGGCTTATTTGGCTCGCCGCCAATTTACAAAGGAAATTGCTGAATACCCACGTTTGACACCGGATGCGATCCGTGAGATGATGAGCTCTATGGGGCAAAAGCCAAATGAGGCAAAAATCCAACAAACCTACCGTAATATCGTTAAGCAGTCAAAAGCAGCAGCGAATAAGAAAAAATAAGTATGAAAAGGAGAGGTTGGAAGGTATTTCTTCCAGCCTTTAATACTGTCAAAAATTCAGTCCATATTTTTATGTACCGACGAAAATAGATTGTATCAGGATGCAAAGTAGCAGGGGCAAACAAAGGATTCAGCAGATGGAGTGTTTGCCCGTCAATAGGAAGTGAAAGATGGATAATAGACCTATTGGTTTTTTAGATTCTGGTGTGGGTGGCCTGACGGTGGTTCGTGAGCTGATGCGCCAGCTTCCCCATGAGGAGATTGTTTATATTGGTGATTCGGCTAGGGCTCCCTATGGCCCCAGACCGGCCGAACAGATTCGGGAGTATACTTGGCAGTTGGTGAATTTTCTGCTGACCAAGGATGTCAAAATGATTGTTATGGCCTGCAACACAGCGACGGCTGTTGTTTGGGAAGAAGTCAAGCAAGAGCTGAATATCCCTGTTTTGGGAGTCGTTCTACCGGGTTCCAGTGCAGCGATTAAATCCACGACATCTGACAGAATTGGTGTTATTGGGACACCGATGACGGTCAAGTCAGATATCTACCGTCAGAAAATTATGGACCTAGCACCGCAGATGCAGGTTACAACCCTAGCTTGTCCCAAGTTCACCCCGCTTGTAGAGTCCAATCAAATGAATTCTAGCGTGGCTAAAAAGATTGTTTATGAAACCTTGGCCCCCTTAGTTGGAAAGGTTGATACTCTGATACTGGGCTGCACCCATTATCCATTGTTGCGGGGAATTATCCAAAATGTTATGGGATCATCAGTTAAGCTGATTGACAGTGGGGCAGAAACTATCCGTGATGTCTCTGTTCTTCTCAATTATTTCCAGCTCAATCGCAGCCGTGAAGCCGCTCTTGGTCATCACCGTTTTTATACGACAGCCGGTATTGATTCCTTTAAGGAAATTGCTGAGAATTGGCTGGGACAGGATTTAAATGTGGAGCATACCAAATTATGACTGATAAAATTTATGAATATAAAGACGACCGTAATTGGTTTGTCGGTAAATGGAGCAACGTTTCCAACATTTATAGTCTAGGTGCCCAAGATGAGTTCACTCAGATTGAGCATGACTTGGCTGGTCTAGTAAGAGAAAAAGGCGGATTCGACATTTGCGTTCTACGTCTGTCCTCTGATTTTCGCTTGCTGGCCTTCACCGTTGAAATGGTTAATGAAGAACTAGGGCGCCAGTTTGAAGTCAGCCAGCATAAGGAGGCTGTCCTCATAACTGAAAATGGAGTCTTGCATCTTGTGCACCTGCCCAAGTCTGGTGTAGCTGTATCTGACTTTTTTGACCAAGAGGCTGGAGGACAACAGCCTAGGGATACCATTCTTATTGCGACCCGTAATGAGGGCAAGACCCGCGAATTTCGTGAATTATTTAAAGAGTTAGGTCTTGGGGTTGAAAATCTCAACGATTACCCAGATCTGCCAGATGTAGCTGAAACAGGGACAACATTTGAAGAAAATGCTCGCTTGAAAGCAGAGACCATTTCAGAGCTGACCGGTAAGATGGTCTTAGCAGATGATTCTGGCCTTAAGGTTGATGCGTTAGGTGGCTTGCCTGGTGTCTGGTCCGCGCGTTTTTCAGGTCCTGATGCGACAGACAACAGCAACAATGCTAAACTGCTACACGAGCTGGCCATGGTCTTTGAGAAAAAAGACCGGACAGCCCAGTTTCATACAACTCTGGTCGTTGCAGCTCCTCATCGCAGCAGTCTGGTTGTTGCAGCGGATTGGCCCGGCTATATCGGTGTGGAAGCCAAAGGCAGCAATGGCTTTGGCTACGATCCTCTCTTTTTGGTCGGAGAGACTGACAAAACAGCTGCAGAGCTAACATCAGAAGAAAAAAATGCGCAATCCCACCGAGGACAGGCCGTTAAGAAATTAATGGAGGTATTTCCAACATGGCAAAAAACACAATCATAGTCATGAGTGATTCTCATGGCGACCGTGGTATTGTCGAGGATATAAAAAACCACTATCAGGGGCGGGTTGACGCTATCTTTCATAATGGCGATTCTGAGCTGCCTTCCAGTGATGAGATCTGGACAGGAATTAGGGTTGTTCGGGGAAACTGTGACTACGACAGCGGTTATCCCGATACCTTGGTAACAGAACTGGATAATGCGAGGATTGCTCAGACCCACGGCCATCTTTACGGCATCAATTTTTCTTGGGATCGCCTAGACCTCTGGGCTCAAGAAGAAGATGCTGACATTTGCCTCTATGGCCACCTGCATCGGGCAAGCGCTTGGCGCAACGGCAAAACTGTTTTTATCAATCCCGGATCTGTTTTACAACCGCGGGGGGAAATCACAGAGAAGCTCTATGCTAAAATTGAAATTTCAGAGGCGCTTATTAAAGTGAATTATTACACTCGCGACCACCAGCCCTATCCCAGCTTAACACAGGAATTTGAACGATGATAGCGAAAGAATTTGAAGACTTCCTTACCCCTTTTCAAGAGGACTACCTGACACCAGCTGAGGATCTGGCCCTAGTCATGTCTAATCATAAGGCGGGACATGTTATGTTGCTTTTGACGAGGAATGGCTATTCCAGAATCCCTGTTATGTCGACAGATAAGCGTTATATGGGGACAATTTCGATGTCGGATATTTTGTCCTATCAATCTCAAAAAGCTCTTACTGATCAGGCCTTGGCTGAGATTGAAGTCATTGAAATGCTCAATCATAAGATTGAGATCCTATCAGACCCAACTGACTTGACAGAGATTTTACATAAGGTAGTTGACTTTCCGTTTTTGCCAGTCGTTGATGACCAAGGTATTTTCCTAGGAATTATTACCCGCAAAAAGGTGCTGAAATCCATAAACAGTCTATTGCATAATTTTACACAGGAGTATCAGATTGAGCCACTTGATGGAGCAGATTAGCCATTTTATTGCTAGTAAATCTCTTTCGGAAAATTCCCGTAAGTCTTATTACTATGACCTGCAGCAGTTCTGCCGGCTGGTCAATGGACAGCTGTCTTCTAGTAAATTAAGACTCTACGAACAATCACTGGCTGGGCTGAAAGTTTCTGCGCGCAAGCGTAAACTGTCAGCAGTCAATCAATTTTTACTCTATCTTTATGAAGAAGGTCAGATAGAGACCTATTACCGCTTAAAAAATCGTGAGAAACGTCGTCCTCAGCCAACGAAGCAGGAACTTTTAGACTTATCTGAGTTCTATCAAACTGAAGCAAGTTCTGGGAAATGGCTGGCACTTTTAATGCTGGAATTGGGACTGTCTCCTAATGAGATTGCGGGACTCAAAGTGAGCGACTGTGATGTAGATTTTGAGGTCGTTAGGATAAACAAGGGAGAGCAAGTCAGAGTAATCCCTCTGCCAATGGGTCTGCTCCCATTGTTTGAAAATGTGGCTGGACAGACTTATCTCTTTGACCATAAAGGGCAGCCCTATTCACGTCAGTGGTTTTTTAACCAGCTCAATCGTTTTTTGGCGGACACAGGTCATCCCGATCTGACGGCGCAAAAACTACGAGAACAGTATATCTTAAGAGAGGTAGCGCAGGGAACCTCTCTGCTGGATTTGACTAAAAAATTAGGACTGAAAACATCTTTGACATTGGAGCGCTACTACAGGAATGGATATTAAGTTAAAAGATTTTGAAGGCCCCTTAGACTTGCTGCTGCACTTAGTTTCAAAATATGAAATGGATATTTACGATGTGCCCATTGTGGAAGTCATCGAGCAGTATCTGGCCTATATTTCCACCTTGCAGGCCATGCGTCTGGAAGTGGCTGGTGAATATATGGTCATGGCCAGCCAGCTCATGCTGATCAAAAGTCGCAAGCTCTTGCCTAAGGTGGTGGAAGAAACACCAGTAGAAGAAGATTTGGAGCAGGAGCTGCTCAGTCAGCTTGAGGAATATCGGCAGTTTAAGGCGCTCAGTCAGGAGTTGGCAGCTCAGCATGAAATCAGGGCGCAGTATTTCTCTAAGCCCAAGCAAGAACTGATTTACGAGGATCTTGCTCTGTCGCATGACAAGACAACGCTGGACTTGTATCTAGCTTTTTCGAAGGTTATGGCCGCCAAACAGGAAGAAATAAAAAATAGCCATACGACTATTGAACGAGATGACTATAGGATTGAAGATATGATGGTCTTGGTTTCAACCCGTCTAGCGGGTCACAAATCTGTCGAACTGGGGGAAATCTTCTCAGAAGCTCAGTCTATGAATGAGGTTATCACCATCTTTTTAGCCACTCTAGAACTGATTAAGGTCGGTCGTATTCAAGCCCGACAAGCTGAGAATTTTGGACAGGTCACCTTAATTAGTATGGAAGGAGAGCAGACTTAATGTCTTATTTAGCACAAATGGAAGCCCTGCTCTTTGTGGCGGGAGAAGATGGCCTCAGCCTTCGCAATCTGGCCAGTTTACTGGATATCTCAGCTACGGCAGTCAGCCAGCAGTTGGAAAAATTATCGCAAAAATATGAAGCGGACACCGATTCGGCTCTCTGTCTGTTAGAATCCTCCAATACCTATAAAATTGTGACTAAGGAGACCTATGCTGACCTCCTGCGTCAGTATGCAAAAGCGCCTATTAACCAAAGTTTGTCTCGTGCCAGTTTAGAGGTTTTGTCTATTATTGCCTATAAGCAGCCTATTACACGCGTGGAGGTAGATAATATCCGCGGAGTAAACTCCAGCGGTGCTATTACTAAACTGCAGGCCTTTGATTTGATTCATGAGGTTGGAAAAAAGGATGTGATCGGTCGGCCCAACCTCTATGCGACCACTGATTATTTCTTGGATTATATGGGAATCAACAGCTTGGATGAGCTGGTTGATGCCTCTGCGATCGAATTAGTAGATCAGGAAATGACCCTCTTTAGTGAGGATGATATTTAAAACAGAAAGAAAATCATGAGAATTAACAAATACATTGCCCACGCTGGTATAGCCAGTCGCAGAAAAGCAGAAGAGCTGATTAAAAAAGGTCTGGTTAGTATCAATGGTCAAACAGTGACAGAGTTGGCTACCAATGTCAAAAATGGTGATTTAGTCGAAGTTTCCGGCCAGCCTATCTATAATGAAGAAAAGGTCTACTACCTCCTAAACAAGCCTCGGGGCGTGATTTCTAGCGTCTCAGATGATAAGGGACGTAAGACCGTCATCGACCTTCTGCCAGATGTCAAGGAGCGCATTTACCCTGTCGGCCGTTTAGATTGGGATACGACTGGCCTCTTAATCTTGACCAATGATGGCGATTTTACCGACGAGATGATTCATCCCCGCAATGAGATTGATAAGGTTTATCTGGCACGGGTCAAGGGCATTGCGACTAAGGAAAATCTGCGGCCCCTGACACGAGGCGTGGTGATCGATGGTAAGAAAACAGGGCCAGCCCGCTACAATATCATCAAGGTTGAGCCTGATAAGAATCGCTCGATCGTTGAACTGACTATCCATGAAGGCCGTAACCATCAGGTTAAAAAAATGTTTGAGACTGTGGGGCTTCTGGTGGATAAGTTGTCTCGTACACGGTTTGGAACGCTGGATTTAAGAGGGCTACGTCCGGGAGAATCCCGACGCCTCAATAAAAAAGAAATCAGCCAGCTCCACAATGCAGCTGTCACAAAGGCAAAATGAAGAAACTCTTGATCGCCCTAGTTCGGCTCTATCAGCGTTACATCTCACCTCTCAGTCCTCCTTCCTGCCGCTATCGTCCTACCTGCTCCAACTATATGATTGAAGCTATCGAAAAGCATGGTCTTTTGGGTGTACTCATGGGATTTGCCCGCATCCTGCGTTGTCACCCCTTTGTAGAAGGCGGTGACGACCCTGTGCCCGACCATTTTAGCTTAAGAAGAAATCACAAGTCTCAGAAGTAGAGACTTGTTTTTTTATCGGCATTTTTCTAATAGGAATATGAAAATTAGTCAGTGAATAAATCAAAGCGTAATAAAAAATACAAATGGACATGGATAAAAATCGGTTGTCATTTAGATTTCCTACCGTTAGTTAATGCATTTAAGTGGTTCTTAAAGTCAACATTTTACTTTCAAATATGACAAAAGTCATATTATGTCATGACATTAGGTGCTGAAAAGTTTTGTTCTTTTTCGATAAACTTAAGCCATAAAGAAAGTGAAACGAGAAAATATTATGAAACTCAAATTATCTTATATTATTTATGCTCTTATTGGAACAGTTTGCGCAGTCTTGAGTACCTTTACAACTGTTTTTGAACAGTTGAAGATTGAAGTGGCCTTTTCATATCTGGGAGAATTTATGGGCTTGTTAATTTCAGCAACTATTCTAATCAGTATTGCTCAATTTCTTATCGAAGAATTAACAGATTAGGAAGAAAGGGCAGCTTTCTCCTACCTTAACAGTTACAAAGGAGGGACTAAAATGACCTATGAGGAAATCAAACTTAGACTTTTAGAAGATGGTATCCGCAGCTATAAAGTCTTTCAAGGGATTAAAATTTATTCTCACACTGTCAAAACTGAGGACGAACAAAAACAAATCTCAAAAAGAGTTTACCTGACAAAAAAGCAACACTATGTTTATTATGAACGAACAGATCCTAACTGGTATTACTGGAATAAAGACAGGGAAAACGCAAACTTTGATCCAAGTGATATTAATGAAAATACACTTTTTGAAGTGACAGATGATTTGGGATCTTTAACAAAATATTTAGGAAAAGATATCATTCACAAACTAACGGAAAAAGTTCAGCAAGGTGAAGTCACCGAATACCTAGATATTTAGAAATCATTAGAAAACACACCGCCTAAATAAACGCTCTAAAGGCTGTGTAAAAAAGATATGCTGCCTAGTCTGTGAAATTAGACTCACCTTCCTAGAATCTTTGAGGATTCTTCGTCAGGCTCCCTAAATTTCTTTGGAGTGCTTAGCGGCTTAGCGAGACGACGTTTGGCTAGTCGATTTTACTAACCAAATGAGGTTAGTGGGAGAGGTAGGGAGTGGGATCAACCCAAAAATTGAAAATTTTGGTTCGTCTTCCCACCCCCGCACAGTTGGCTAGGTTTTCCGCTTTGGCCTTGTAGCAAAAGGAAAGCCAGCCAGCAGTGGTTCATTGGTGCTAAAGCACCTAATGAACTGTGCAGGGGTAAGACTAAGTTGGCGTAGCCAACAAGTCTTACTCCCAACCACTGCGTCAAGAGCTTATTCCAAAACAGGAATGTTGGACAAGTTTTTGTCCAGCCTCGTTTGGTATCAAGTGCAGAGCACTTAGATAACAAGCCTCTGCCGTATCTTAGTAAAAGGAGTATAGCAATGGTAACTACTGTTATAAGCGTTTCAAACTTATCCAAACAATTTAAATCGAAACAGGTTCTAGAGGGCATTTCCTTTGAAGTCAAGGCGGGCGATTGTCTGGCCCTAATTGGACCTAATGGTTCAGGCAAAACAACACTCTTTAACTGCCTGCTGGGAGACTATGCTCCGACAGAAGGAACCGTCACTGTACTGAAGCAGAATCCCCAGTCTTCGCAGCTTAAAGGAAAAGTAGGTATCCTTTTTCAAGAGAACCTGACAGAAGAAAAAATGAGGGTTTCTGAGCTCCTCAATTTTCAAAAAGCTATCTATTCAGATCCTCTGTCTGATAAAGAAATTGATGGTTTGCTGCAATTTTCTGACCAGCAAAAAAAGCAGCTTGCTGAAAAATTGTCTGGTGGTCAAAGACGGCTTCTGGCTTTTGTGCAAGTCTTGGTTGGCCAACCTGACATCATCTTCTTGGATGAGCCGACGGCCGGTATGGATACCAATACGCGCAAGCGTTTTTGGGAGATTGTTGCTGACTTGAAAAAGGCTGGCAAGACCATTATTTACTCCAGCCATTACATTGAAGAAGTAGAGCATACGGCGGATAGGATCTTGGTCTTGCACCAAGGAAAATTACTGCGGGACACCACACCGTATCTGATGCGCTCAGAAGAAAAAGAAAAAGTCTTTACCCTACCTGTTGACTACCTATTTGCTGTTGAAGGACAAGATATTGCTGATTTGGAAGTGAAGACGGATACCATTTCCTTTAGCAGCAGGCAACCTCAGCATATTTGGGATTTGCTGGCAGAGGTCAAGTGCCCAATTGAAGACATCGAAATGACCAACCGTACGCTTTTAAATACCATTTTTGATATGGCAAAGGAGAATGATCATGAAAACGTTTAAAGCAATCCTGTATCAGGAGTACCTCATCAATAAACGCTCTTTGTCCAATCTAGTTATGGGGATTGGCATGCCGCTGGTTTTCTTTCTTCTCTTTACCAGCATATGGGCCAATGAAGACAGTATGCCTAAAGATCAAGTTACCTATTGGGTGCGTCAGTACATGATGCAGATGACAGCCTTTTCCAGCCTTAGTTTTGCCTTTTTCTCCTTGCCCTTTGCTTTTCAAGAAGATCGAAATGGCAACCGCCTCAGAAGCATTGAGCACAGTCCCATTCCTATATGGCAATACTATATCAGTAAAATTTTAACGATTCTTGTTCACTTTGTCTTAGCTATTTTAGTGGTTTTTGCCGCAGGATATTTTTTCAAGGGTGTCGATATGCCTGCCAAAGATTGGCTGCTCAGTGCAGTGGTTTTATTTGCTGGAGCCGTCTGTTTTATGCCCTTTGGTGCCCTTTTTGCCCATATCAAATCTTCGCAAACCCTCTCGCTGGTTGCTAATATTTTCTATCTGGGTTTGGCTGTCTTGGGCGGCCTCTGGATGCCAGTGCAGACTTTCCCAGATTTCATGCAGAAACTAGCCAAGGTGACCCCAACCTACCACCTCAATAATCTTTTGATTTCTTATTTCAAAGATGATTTTTCCATTCAGTCTCTGTTCATTCTTCTGGGATATGCTATCATAGTTTTAATGATTGCTCTGGCAGTCGGAAAAAAACTTGAGGTAAAATAATGTTTCAACCCTTTCAAAAAACAGACCCGCTCTACTATGTAGGGCTGGTCTTCATGATTTTTCCCTTAGGAGGGGTATTGTGGTTTGATTATCCTATGTGGACGCTGGGGCCGTCTCTTTTGTTTATGATAGCTTATATTTTGATTATCCACCTTCGTAATCAGTATCAAAGCATACTTGCTGTCCTTTGGTTCTATCTGCTTGGCTATATTCTTGGGATGACTTTTGCGATTGAGCCTAATATGATGTGGTTTTTCTTTTATCTCGTGAATCTGTTGGTTTGGCGATTTGGAGATGACATGCGAAGCTACCGCACGATATCTTATATGCTTGGTCTTTTGGTTGTTATGATGTGGGGATTATTCTTTACCCCAACAGTCATAGAAAAAGTAATGACAGTGCTGATTACCACCTTTATCATTGCTATGCACTATTTTCAGCGGCAGAATTATTTGGAAAGTAAGGTTAAAGAGGAAATTTATCAGAAAAATAAGGAAATTAATCTCCTGACCGCTGAAAATGAACGCAATCGAATCGGACGAGATTTACATGACACGCTGGGACATACCTTTGCCATGATGACTTTAAAGACAGAGTTGGCGCTCAAACAGCTCGATAAAGATAATCCAGTCGCTGTTCGCAAGGAACTGCTGGAGCTCAAACAAATCAGTCAGAAGTCAATGAAAGATGTCCGCGGGTTGGTTAACAACCTTAAGTACCGTACAGTGGCAGAGGAATTAGATAATATCACTGAGGTGTTTGCCCTGTCAGACATTGGCCTGACAGTGGATAATCAGTTGGACTTAGCTGCGCTATCACCAGTTATTCAGTCCAGCATGACCATGATTTTACGAGAACTAACCACCAACATTATTAAGCATGCTGGAGCTAATCAGTGTCACATCAAGCTCTACAGAACTGGTGAGCTAGTGATTGATGTCAGTGATAATGGCTGCGGTTTTGCCCAGCTGACAGGTGAGGAGTTGCATTCCATCAAAGAGCGCCTGCAGCTGGTTAAGGGAGATGTTGTGATTTTATCTAGCCAAAATCCAACGCTTATTCGTGTGACCTTAGAAGAAGGAGATGGGCTATGAAATTATTAGTTGCAGAAGATCAGGCCATGCTGCGGGATGCGCTTTGTCAGCTTTTACTCATGGAGGATGATGTGGAGGAAATTTATCAGGCTGCAGATGGAGACGAAGCGATAGCTCAGCTGCAAAAACAGGCTGTTGATGCCGCTATTCTAGATATTGAAATGCCAAAGAAAACGGGACTTGATGTGCTGGAGTGGGTTCGTGAGCATCAGGGCATGGACATCAAGGTTATCATTGTAACGACTTTCAAGCGTGCAGGTTATTTTCAAAGAGCCATCAAAGCCGGTGTAGACGCTTATGTGCTCAAGGACCGCTCAACTGATGAGCTGATGACGACCATTCACACAGTCCTTGCAGGAAAAAAAGAATACTCACCTGAATTGATGGAAAATTTAGTTGGTAGCCGCAACCCACTTAGCAAACAGGAACTGGCAGTACTAGAGCATGTGGCACGGGGGTTAAGCAATAAAGAGATTGCAGAAGTGCTTTTCTTGTCAAACGGTACTGTCCGTAACTATATGTCATCTATCTTGACTAAGCTGGATGCTAAAAACCGCATGGATGCTGTCAATATCGCCCAAAAGAATGAATGGTTGTAACGAAATTGGGCAGCTCTAAAATTAATTGACGAACTTTTGGAGAGCAGTACAAAGTTAGAAGTGCATGTAGACAGAGTGAGCTAGTATAATTGCATTAAATCTCATTCTCAAAGCAATAAGGAGTAAAATCAAAAGGAGTGGGACAGATGCCCATGCTTGCTGAGCGTCATGAGTATCTGTTCCAGCCCCTTTTTTACGCAATTTAAGAGAAGGATGGTCCATTTCTTTTGCATAGTTTCCAGAAAGGGCAAGGGGCATCGAAAAAGTCTGAACTTGTAATGCTCAGATAAGCTCTTTGGTAACTCATCCAGTTCCCTGTAAATCGTCTGCATAGCCCGAAAGAAAATGCATATTTTTCTCATTATAAAAACTCCCAGAAGCATCTGTTATATCTGGGAGTTTTTAAGTTAATAATTGGGAAGATTTAAGAATAACTCACTTAAGCCTATATTGGATATGAAAGCAAGCAATCTGCTCATAGTTGTTAGGCGAATTTTTTATAGCCCAATATAAAAAATATAGATTAGGCAAACCTGTTCTAGCGTGATACCATAGGGGAAATTAATAAAGGAACACGAAGCTAATCTCTTCGGAAAAAAGATCGACTTCCTTGTGTCCAAGGACACAGCGTCTGTCACCTATTTTTCAGTCAGAGATTTTCGCTAAGCGAACCGTTTCTTGGTATCTTGTTTAATTGAACACGAAGCTAATCTCTTCGGAAAAAAGATCGACTTCCTTGTGTCCAAGGACACAGCGTCTGTCACCTATTTTTCAGTCAGAGATTTTCGCTAAGCGAACCGCTTCTTGGTATCTTGTTTAATTGAACACGAAGCTAATCTCTTCGGAAAAAAGATCGACTTCCTTGTGTCCAAGGACACAGCGTCTGTCACCTATTTTTCAGTCAGAGATTTTCGCTAAGCGAACCGTTTCTTGGTATCTTGTTAATTGAACTTGGGCTGCGGATTGTGCAAAAAGATCGCTTTTTCCTAGACGCAAGCGCTCTACGTCTATTTTCTTTCTTTCTGTTAGGAATTTTCGTTAAGTGAAACGGCTCTTAGCGACACTCCGTTTAGTTAGTCGATTTTACTAGCCAAACGGAGTTAGTGGGAGAGGTAGGGAGTGGGATCAACCCAAAAATTGAAAATTTTGGTTCTCACCACGTCCTGGTTTTAAGGTGGTGACCTGAAACGGTCTCTCCCCAGATCATTTTTGACACTTGCTTTGCAAGCTTCATTTCCCGATTAAAAAGGTCTCCCAGACCTTTTTAACCCACCCCTGCACAGCTCAAAAGGTCTGGGGGACCTTTTGAGGTTGGAAATAAGATGAACGATGTTCATCACATTTGTTTAGGTTTTCCGCTTTGGCCTTGTGGCAAAAGGAAAGCCAGCCAGCAGTGGTTCATTGGTGCTAAAGCACCTAATGAACTGTGCAGGGGTAAGACTTCTTGGCCTAGCCAACAAGTCTTACTCCCAACCACTGCGTCAAGAGCTTATTCCAAAACAGAAATGTTGGACAAGTTTTTGTCCAGCCTCGTTTGGTAACAAGTGCAGAGCACCTAGATAACAAGCCTCTGCCGTATCTTAGTAAAAGGAGAAACATTTATGTCTACATTTTCTATTCATACTATTGAAACAGCTCCGGAAGCTGTTCAAGACACATTAAGAACAGTTGAAGCGGACAACGGCGGCTATATTCCTAACTTGATTGGTCTGTTGGCTAATGCCCCGACAGCCTTGGAAACTTACCGTACAGTAGGAGAAATTAACCGCCGTAACAGCTTGACACCGACAGAAAGAGAGGTCGTTCAGATTACAGCTGCTGTGACTAATGGTTGTGCCTTCTGCGTAGCTGGTCATACAGCTTTTTCCATTAAGCAGATTCAAATGGCCCCTGATCTATTGGAAGCCCTTAGAAATAGTACTCCTATTGATTCAGAACCTAAACTGGATACCTTGGCTAAATTTACCATTGCTGTTATCAATACTAAAGGTCGTGTCGGTGATGAAGCATTTGCTGATTTTCTGGAAGCTGGCTACACACACGAAAATGCCCTAGATGTTGTTTTAGGGGTTAGTCTCGCAACTCTTTGCAACTATGCTAATAATATGGCAGATACACCAATCAATCCTGAATTGCAGCCCTACGCAAAATAGCGACTGCTCTGATGACGTTTGCTTTGTAAGCTCAATTTCTAACCTCTAACCCATTGGTTAATTAGAGCGGTTTTGCCACATCAAACTTGGTTAGTCGATTTTACTAATCAAACAGAATTAATGGGGGAGGTAGCCAATTCACTCTAGTAATTGGCGTTTGGTAACAAGTGCAGAGCACTTAGATAAGAAGCCTCTTCCCTATCTTGAGAATTGAACCCGCCTACGACTCTGTGAAATTAGACTCGCCCTCCTAGAATCTTCGGGGATTCTTCGTCAGGCTCCCTAAATTTCTTTGAGTCGCTTAACGGCTTGGTATCTTGATAATTGAACACGGGCTGCGGCTTGTGCAAAAAAGATAGTTTCTTCCTAGACGCAAGCGTCTTCGTAGAACCTCCTATTTTTGCTTAATCCGCAGACGCCCTTGGTATCTTGAGAATTGAACCCGCCTACGACTCTGTGAAATTAGACTCGCCCTCCTAGAATCTTCGGAGATTCTTCGTCAGGCTCCCTAAATTTCTTTGAGTCGCTTAACGGCTTGGTATCTTGGTAATTGAACCCGCCTACACTCCTGTGGAATTAGATAAATGCCGCTCGATTCTTAATGAATCGTCACTCCATTTCCTAAATTCCTTTGGAGTGCTTAACGGCTTGGTATCTTGGTGTAAGGAGACCTTATGAGTTATTTTTCAAATGATTTTATTAGTTGGTTGGATGACAATGCTGTTGCTCTCGACCAGCATTCAGGTGCTTTGGCTGACAGTCTCTTAGAACGTATTGCTGCTCAAGGCGTTTTTAGGATTGGCGTCCCTAGGGAATTGGGAGGTATGGGAGGAAGCTACCAAGATGTTATTGATGTATTAACAGAACTGAGCTATCATTCTTTAACAGCTGCTTTTATCAGCTGGGGGCATCGAACCTTTATTGAAAATATTTTAGCCAGTGATAATCCTTATCCCAGAGAGACTTGGTTGGATGATATATTAACAGGAAGGGTATCTGCTGGTACAGGGCTGTCGAACTGTGTCAAATACCTTTCAGATATTGAAGAGCTCGAAGTTAAAGTTATTGAAGAAGATGGGCATTACTACCTTCACGGACGTCTACCTTGGGTGACTAACGTCCGCTCAGATAACTATATTGCGGTTTTTGCTGCAGCTTATGATCAGAGCGATGAGCGGCCACCTTTAATTTTAGCTGTTCCTAAATCCGCTGGTATTAAGCGTTCACAAGATTTGGAATTTATTTCTCTGCAAGGGGCTAACACAGCCGCCTTGACCTTTAATATGATCCCCCTAGATGAAAACTGGGTATTGTCACGAGATGCCAAGCGATTTATAGCAGAGACTCGCTCTGCCTTTCTAGGCTATCAGTTTGGTCTGGCATTTGGTTTAGCTCAGCGCTCTTTGACTGAGGTCGAAACCAATCTTTCTGCTAACCGATTGGTACTGCAAGATAGTTACCAAGATACATTGGCTGAACTCAATCGCATTAAGACTCATCTCTACAGTGGCTTAGAGAGCCCTGCCTATTTTTTGCAGCACGTTCGTGAACTTTTTCAACTGCGTATTGATATTGTTCAGGTGGTGGCTGACAGCCTGCTTTTGGAACTTCAGGCCGTAGGCGGACGCGGTTATATTAAGGCGTCAAATTCTAGTTTTGCCAGACGTTGGCAGGAGGGGGCTTTTTTGCCTATTGTTTCTCCTAGCGCTGTACAATTGCGTCATATTTTAGCGACTTAGTTTATCTCAAAACAGTAAAAGTTTTTTTACAATTGCAATCTGGTCAGTCCTGATAGGGGCTGATTTTTTAATTAGCTGCTCGCTTCATATCTTCTAAAAAATGCTATAATAGTCATACTATGGCTAAATCAAAATCGAAAAAATCAAACAATAAAACGAATAATCAAGGTAGGAAAGACAAGCGCCCAACTAAGGCAGAGCGTGAACGTAAAAAAGCCATCAGAAAAATGCTTGTGGCTTTTTTGACCGCTTTTGTGCTCTTCTTTGCGATCATCCGACTGGGAGTCTTTGGTATAACAGCTTATAATCTCGTTCGTGTCCTCGTAGGAAGTCTAGCCTATCCAGCAATGTTTGGACTGCTCTTTTATCTCTTTGCTGGTAAGTGGTTGCAAAAGCGTGTCGGTTTTATGTCAGGATATATCTCAGTTATGGCAGGTCTGATGCTGATCTTTCATGCCTACCTCTTCTCTATGGAAGTCATGAAAAAACGGGACGTTTTGGCAGGAACCTTTCGCTTAGTAACAGCTGATTTAAAAAATGTTGCCGTGACTCATTTCATGGGAGGCGGCCTGATTGGTGCTCTTATTTATAAACCTGTAGCCTTTCTATTTTCTAATATTGGCTCCTATTTAATCGGTGGTCTCTTGATTATCCTTGGTCTTTACCTGATGAGTTCATGGGATGTCTATGATGTCATGAATTTCTTTAAGCGCACAGGCAGCAGTCTCAGCGATCGGATTGATCAGACCAGTTTGCAAATGGAAGCCCGTCGTGAGCAGAAGCGCAGAGAAAAAAGGCAGTCTAAGCAGACAGCAGCCCAGCAAGAAGTAGAAAAAATGGATGTGGATGCCGAATTTGATTATCAAATCGATCCCCAAACAGGCGAAATTCTTTCGGATGACAGCCCTCTTGCTTCAGCAGCATCGGCCAGTGAACCAGTAATTTTAGGTGGATATGATGAAGCTGAAGACGAGCCAGCTTATTCTCAGCAGGATTTTAAAAACTATCATTTCCCTTACCCAGATGAAGAAGTGGAGGTGCCTCGGGCCGATCAAGCTTCCTCCTCTCCACAAGAGCAGGAAGACGCCCAAACTGATGAACCCGTTGAAGTAGACTTCACCCCCAAACAAACCCTCCTCTACAAGCTGCCTACTATTGATCTTTTTGCACCCGATAAACCTAAAAATCAGTCTAAGGAAAAGAAGATTGTCCGTGAGAATATCAAGATTTTGGAAGAAACCTTCGCCAGTTTTGGAATCAAGGCTAGTGTTGAGCGAGCAGAAATTGGACCTTCAGTCACTAAGTATGAAATAAAACCGGCCGTTGGAGTCCGTGTCAACCGTATCTCTAATCTTGCCGATGACTTAGCTCTTGCGCTTGCCGCAAAAGATGTGCGGATTGAAGCGCCAATTCCTGGAAAATCACTGGTTGGTATTGAAGTGCCGAACTCTGAAATCGCCACAGTCAGTTTCCGTGAGCTCTGGGAACAAGCCAAGACAGACGCTAATAAGCTTTTAGAAGTGCCTTTGGGAAAGGCTGTTAACGGTACTGCTCGCAGCTTTGATTTAGCCCGTATGCCTCACTTGCTGGTGGCTGGATCGACCGGCTCTGGTAAGTCTGTAGCGGTCAATGGTATCATTGCTTCTATCCTAATGAAGGCTCGCCCCGATCAGGTCAAATTCATGATGATTGATCCTAAGATGGTTGAATTATCAGTTTACAACGATATTCCCCACCTCCTCATTCCAGTTGTTACCAACCCGCGCAAGGCTGCTAAGGCCTTGCAGAAGGTTGTAGATGAGATGGAGAATCGTTATGAACTCTTTAGCCATGTTGGTGTCCGTAATATTGCAGGTTACAATGCTAAGGTAGAAGATTTTAATGCGCATTCTGATGAGAAACGCATCCCCCTGCCCTTGATTGTTGTTATCGTTGATGAGTTGGCAGACTTGATGATGGTCGCCAGCAAGGAAGTTGAAGATGCCATTATCCGTTTGGGACAAAAAGCGCGTGCAGCTGGTATCCATATGATTTTGGCCACCCAGCGTCCCTCTGTTGATGTCATCAGCGGTTTGATTAAGGCTAATGTACCTTCCCGTATTGCCTTTGCCGTATCCTCAGGTACTGATAGTCGGACGATTTTGGATGAGAACGGCGCAGAAAAATTGCTTGGTCGCGGAGATATGCTCTTTAAGCCAATTGACGAAAACCATCCTGTCCGCCTGCAGGGCTCCTTTATTTCTGATGATGATGTTGAACGCATTGTCGACTATATTAAAGAACAGGCAGAAGCAGATTATGATGACAGCTTTGATCCAGGTGAAGTATCCGAAACAGACGGTGATTTATCTGGAAGCAGTGAAACTGCAGACGGTGATCCCTTATTTGAGGAAGCTAAGGCTCTCGTCTTGGAGACACAGAAAGCCAGTGCCTCCATGCTGCAGCGCCGTCTATCGGTTGGCTTCAACCGTGCCACGCGTCTAATGGAAGAACTAGAAGAAGCTGGCGTCATCGGACCAGCTGAAGGTACTAAACCACGCAAAGTTTTAATGACCAATCAATAAAAAGAGAGCGGTACAACCTCAATCGCTGATTTCTGGTTGTCTCTCTCTTTTTTCTTTCTTAAGGTTTCAAGAAAATCAAGATAAATTAAAGCTATAAAAGAAAGTTGGTTTCAACGGTTTATGAGTGAGAGTAGCAATAATCGTGCGCAATAGCCTGCCAAACGCTTGAAGGTGAGGAATCAAGATGATCAACAGCTTTTTTATGATTTAAAGTAAACCGAAAAATGCTTCAGTTTAATTAAAATCAATCTGCAAGAGTTTGCTCTGTTCACAGGCTTCCAGAGCTAATCGCTGTCCCTTATGAATTGCTAACAAACTATCCTTTTTAAGCTGTATCGCTTGATGGTCTAAGCTAACTAGGAGCTGCCCCTCTAATACCTGTAGCAGCTTATCTCCTGTACTGACCTCTTCGCTGATGTTTTCCCCCTTATCAAAAGCATATAGAGTAATCGTCTGATCGAGCCCGAGTTTTTGGCTGAGTGAGCGGCTGGCGATCTGCTGTTTGTAGTAGCTTACAAGATGAGAAAACGACTCAATCATGATCAGCCTCCGGCTTAACAACAGTCAGCAGCATCTGGAAGGCTTCCTTGGCAAAGAGGGCGTGAGGGATCTCAGCAGGCATAAGAATAGATTGCCCAGCGATGAGTTCAAAGTTCTTATCAGCAATTGTAATCGTAACCTTACCAGACAAGACCTGAACCAAGGCATCGCCTGGTGAGGAGTGGCGGCCAATCTCCTGTCCCTTATCCAGAGAAAAGAGTGTCATACCGAGATCTGGTCGCTGAACTAAGGTTTTACTAAGTATCTGTTCCTCAGCGATAGGAACTTCCTTACTTAAATCCAGAATATGTGCAGGCTCTAATTTATCAATATAACGCATAATATTTCCTCCTTATTTTTGACTGGCTACAGCGATATAACGCAGGTCTTTCCCTGTTTGGTTAAAAAAATGATACATCTTCCAAAATTGCTGACGATTTTCCTTTTTCATGCCTCGGTAGAAAATTTTGCAAGTCCCCCCAAGACCCTCGTCTCTGATCATCCCTGACAGAGACATCAGGGACATTTGGCCGTAGGTTGCATGTACTTGTCTAAACCCCATTTCCTGATAAAGATTTTTCCAGTCATCAACTTGAAGGGGCTGGACATTAGCATTAATGGTAGTTCTCAGCTTTTCTAAAGTCTGTTCCAACCGAGGATCCTCATAGGCAACATCATGTGTCAACAACAGGCCTCCCGGTTTTAGGACACGTCTGTATTCCGTGATTGCCCGCTTCTTGGCTTTGCCTTGGAGCATGGTCAGCATAGCCTCGTTGATAACAATGTCAAAAGAGTTATCACCAAAAGGCAATTTCATAGCATTAGCCTCTTGGACCTGAATGAATTCCTCAAGACCAGCCTGAGCAACAGCTTTTTTGGCTTTTTTTAAAGCCTCAGTATCGGTATCAACTCCTCTGACATGGCAGCCATAAGTCTGAACCAAATCAATAGCAGTCGTTCCCTGATTGCAGGCAACTTCTAAGACCTCTTTGTCTTTGCTGAACTGCCCCTGTTCCATTAGCCAATTAGTGGCTGTAACCCCGCCAGGACGCAGCCGCTTCTTGCCAAGTCTAGCTAAGAAATGATGTCCTAGTTCTTTTTGTGCCATTTGCCTTACTCCTTTATTTAAGATACTAAGAGCCAATTTGCCTTGCTTATCCTATCCTACAAATGAACGGAACTTGGTTCAGTCTATTTCTGAATTCACAAGTTCTCCCAAGACTTTTGGTTTATGCAGGATCGCAGACATACTCAGTTTGTAGAAAATAGGTTTTGGTTTAGACCTTCATTCTAACAAAAAGAAGTCAGCCCAGTAAGCATTTACTGGATAAATCTATTCATTGGAATCATTACAAAAAAACTATGGGAAAGATCAACGATGTAGATTAAAAGCATTACAATAACATAGTTGCTACTAAACGAAAGTTTATCACAACAGAAATAGCTGTTCCTCATAAGTCTTAAATTTTTTTCATCGTTCATTGCAAGAGGCCATACATTATGCTAGACTAAAACCATCTTAAAACTTATAGAAATTATAGCATAAAGGGGATTATTTTATGGTTAAAATGGTTTTAGGCAGCTCAGATGACCAAGCCTCGTCGGTGGCCAGTCTAGTCAAAAATTATATTGCAGGTTTTAATAGCCTTATCAGCGCCATAGATGGTTTGGCCAATGCGGATAGTTTAGCGGGTGAGGCTTACACCAATGCCAAAACTTACGGCAGTACGGTCATTACCCCACTGGCTAAAGCCTACATTCTCTTAGCTGAAGCGGCTGAAACTGACACCAAACTCTTACCGGACAGGTATCGCTCAGATGTGGGCGAAGATGAGTTATCCGATGACACGGAGATCCTGTCGGCGGAGATAGAAGCTCTAGATAGTACGATCAGTGTCAACACTTCCCTTTTGGAGGGGATGGCGTCTGACGATCCCAATAGGACAACCGCAGAGAGCGCCGTGAACAGTGATACAGCGGAGCGGGACAAACGGCAAAAAAAGCTGGATAAGATTAATGCTTACGATGCAGCTTCGTCGGGTTTCTTTGACGATATTCCTGCTTTGGAGAGTGCGGTAACGACAGGTTTAGCCCAGTTGCAGGCGGGAATTTCTAGTTTTAACGGGACCTTCACCATTCCCAGTGCGGAGAGCTTGAGCTGGACAGAGACGGTTAATACCACTTGGGACAACCGCCAGTTTGCCAAGGATTACGGCATCAAGCGTCCGGAAGGGATGACGAATACCGAGTTCCAAGAGTATGTTAGCACCCTTCGGACTCAGACCCAGACCTTAGAATCAGACGGCTGGACTAAGAAAGCCATCAAGGACGGCTATATTGCCAAGGTTAATTCCTCCTATGATCCCAATAGCGGAAAGACGATTGGTGCCCAACTGGGTGAGTATCTCAATGATGCTAGGACCTTTGGCAGCGAGACCTTCCAGAAGATGTGGGGGATTGATTATCAGACGGCCAAGAACCATAAAGATTCGGCGGCCGCTGAGAAGCTTCTGGGGATTGCCATGAAGTATACGGGCATGCCAGGTGAGCTTGATGGCAGTGCCGAGCAGACACAGGCTATTTTGGACAAGATGTCCGACAGCCTAGCGCCAGATGATGACTTTTGGGATGACTTTGCAGGGACCGTGCAGGTGGCCTATCCTGATAAAAAAGGTGCTAACGCCTTAGGTGATAAAGGAGGCAATGAGGCACTGAAACAGAAGGTTCATCAGTTCCGCTACGTAATTTCGCAGCAGCAGGTGCAGTATATTCGGGATTGGGCGATTAAGGAATACGGAGCTGATCAAGCTGAGCGCATGACCGATAGGGATAAATTGGCAGCATACTTAAAGAATTCCAAGGATACACAATATACTACTACCTCTGAATCAGCACGACTTCATAATAAAGGAAGCTATTATGATAATGAGATGCACTATCCTGACAATAATGAAGATCAAGCTAATTATAAAGTACTTATAGGTAAAGGTCACCATAGCGAATTTATTCTTGATGAGGATGGTAATTTTGTTTCTGAATTAGAAACTGAAAATCGGACCGAAAATGATGTGATCAATGGCTCCAGCTTTAACTACGCGGATTTTCAACAGGATAAAGCTGATGAAGATGACGGCCCTGCTAAACAGAAGGGCTATGTCTCATCCCATGAGCGCTTAGATATGAATACTCCTAAACAGTGGGATCCGAAGTTTAGAAGCGAAAAAGCAGAGGGTTATGAATCGCCTAATAAAGCGAATAAAAATGACAAAGATGCGGCTTCTAACTATAAGGATGGAACGAAATACGATTATAGCTATTATAATGAAGATGGCTTTTATTCCCAAAATGGAAAAAGTTCTGAAGAACGCTCGCAAGAGTATTCTGCAGATTTTGCTGAGCAAGTTGGAAGAGATGAAGGAGAATAGCTATGAAAAGGCGAGTAACATTTCTTTTAGGATTTTTAACTATCTTATTTTTCCTCCTTCTAGTTGTTTTTACGATTAACCATAGTGATGATCATACTTATAAAACGGATGCAACAAATTCGTCATCTAACGTCAAAAGAAATATAAATGTAGCCACTTCTTTAAAAATAGGTCAAACCTATAGAGAGGTTTATAAGGGTAAACATGAGACTTCTACCTATTTTAAATTAGTGGATAATAAAAATTGGGTTATGTTTACTGACGATGGCTCGCAATATAAAAGTGAGGAAGACCTAGATGAAGCAGGAAATAATGAAGAGGCAAAGGTTTATCCTAATCTAAGGCTTTCGTTAGGAACTTATAATAAAAAAGGGAACACTTATTATTTAAGCGAAACTGAACATAGCTATCTTATGTCTTTTGAAACAGTGACAGATTTTAAAAATGGGAAGTACTTTAATATTAAGGAACAGTTACAAACTTCAAGTAAGCGGAGTATCATTCTAGGTTCCAAAGGATACTATTTGAAAAATAGCAGAGGCTACAATTATTTTTTTATAAAATCTGATAAGAGTATTCCTAATTCATATAATGATTTTTTGTCTCAGTATACAAAAGTAAATCAAGGGAATTAAACTATTGTTTCTATGTCTGCTCCCAGAAGCTGTATAGAAGATCAAGGATAAACTGGTTGCCTATGCGGCTGATTCGGATGCCAAAGTTTTCTCCGCTGAACAGCAGGTGCAGTATATTCGGGATAATTACCGAGAAAACGGGATGACAGATGAACAGGCCTTAGCCAAATATCTGGCCGAACGGGATATAAAATACAGTTCCGATAGTGAGTCACCACGTTATCATAATAAAGCAAAATATGAGAATGGTCAGTGGATATATCCAGATGACAATGCCAATCAGTGCAATTACAAGGTGCTAATCGGTGATGGACGGCATGGAGAATTCATCATTGACGATCAGGGTAATTTCGTGTCAGAGCTGGATACTGAAAATCGGACCGAAAATGATGTGATCAATGGTTCCAGCTTTAACTATGCGGATTTCCAACAGGATAAAGCCGATGAAGATGACGGCACTGCTAAACAGAAAGACTATATTTCATCTCATAATAAATTAGATGTTAATACACCTAAAGTATGGGATCCACAGTTTAGAGAAGAGCAAGCAGATAACTATATCTCCCCTAATAAAGCAAATGAAGGAGAAAAAAATTGGGAAGATAGCTTCAAAAATTCAGAAGGAAATTATGCCAAAGATGGCAAGAGTGTCAAAGAGCGAACTGATGAAGCTGCTAAAACATTCAACGAGATGGTTGATAGTTATGAGGAGTAGAATGATATGACAAGAAGACGCATGATGATTATCTTATTGACACTTGTCTTACTTTCCTTATTTGGAAGTATGATTGTAGTAGTTCAAACCCAGCAGGCTAAAACTCAACCTTCAAATTCTACTTCTTCTAGTTCTGCTACTTACAAAAAGGACTATGAAAAAGATATTAAGCTAGATCAAGTTTATGAGTATGAAGCACATGATGCTAAGAATATCATAGTGTTTAAATCTAATAACACTTATATATATATTCAAGATCGGGCTACTATTTATAAAACTCAAGCAGATTTAAATGAGGCTGGTAATGAGGAGGAGATGGCAGTAACTCCTGTTATTACCTATGGTACAGGAACCTATGAGTTTGTAGGAAATAACATAAAATACACCTCTGAAAAAACAATCTCAATTGGCTTTAGCACCGTGGCCAATGTTAAGGCTAGAAAATATTTTTCAAAAGAAAATGAAACTTTTCATAGTAAGGTCATTTGGACTAAAGAGAAAAAAGGATACTCAGTCAATTACAGAGATATTCGAAAATTATATAAATCTGATTATTCTATTCCGAATACTGAGGAAGAGTTTTTAGAGCGGTATACTTACGATCCTTCAACAAAAGACGATAGGTAATTTTATATCAAAATCTGTTAAGATTGAGCTAGGCCCACAGGGATACTTTTTATCTAGTGGTTCCAAACCTTATAAATATTATCATAAATCCAATAAGAAAATCCCAAGTACCAAGGAAGAATTTTTGAAACAGTACACCTATGTGCCTGAAACGAAAGATGATTGGAGACCTGGTAAAAACTAGAAAGATGATTAGTCAATAAATCTCCATAGCCTTAAAAGAGAGCATAAATGATAGACAGCATTGACAGTGCAACGCCGTGATCAGAGACGGTCAGGCCCTCTTAACTGAGCTGGAGACCATGCCCAAGAGCGGATCAGCGATATGCAGACGAGTCTTGGAATAGCCAAGCAGGCTAAGGCCAAGATTCAGGATAAGCTGGATCGGCTGCTGGCCTTTGACGCCAGCTCGCCCAGAATCTTTGAAGGCTTAGACCAATTGGCTGCTTCCCTAAAAGCGATGAGTCAGCTCACGCAGGCTGTTTGGAATCCGCAGACGAAAACATTTGCCAGCGTTGAACTAAGGGGTCTCGATCTGATGAACAGCAGCCAGTTTCAAGAGATCACCAAGAATGCTGTTTTTGTGGTGATGTATGATGTCAAGCGCCCAGAAGGGATGTCGGATGCTGATTTTCAAGAGTATGTTAGCACCCTTCGGACTCAGACCCAGACCTTAGAATCAGACGGCTGGACCACTAAGGCTATTAGGAACGGCTATATTGCCAAGGTTAATTCCTCCTATGATTCCAATAGCGGAAAGACGATTAGTGCCCAACTGGGTGAGTATCTCAATGATGCTAGGACCTTTGGCAGCGAGCTCTTCCAAAAGATGTGGGGGATTGATTATCAGACGGCCAAGAACCATAAAGATTCGGCGGCAGCTGAGAAACTTCTGGGGATTGCCATGAAGTATACGGGCATGCCTCAAGAGCTTGATGGCAGTGCTGAGCAGACACAGGCTATTTTGGATAAGATGTCCGATAGCTTAGCCCCAGATGATGACTTTTGGGATGACTTTGCGGGAACCGTCCAAGTGGCTTATCCTGATGAAAAAGGTGCTAACGCCTTAGGCGATAAAGGCGGCAATGAGGCACTGAAACAGAAGATTCATCAGTTCCGCTATGTCATCTCAGCCCAACAAGCGCAATGGGTCCGAGATAACTATAAAAAGGATGGTATGACGGATGAAGAGACCCTAGCTGCTTACTTAAACGATGGTCACAAATCCAATTACGATTTCGATGATACCGCCCGCCTGCATAATAAAGTTTCTAAAAAAGGTAGCTATCCTGATGGTAAGAAACAGGTTAACTATAAAATCTTGTCTAAAGATTTCCACACAGAGTTTATCATCAGTGAAGACGGTAGTTTTGTCAATGAAATTGACCCTGAAAAGGATGCTTCAGAGAACCAAAACGGTGTGGTCAACGGCGCTAGCTTTAATTATGCGAATGATGGCGATAAAGAAGGTCACAATCGCTGGGATGTTAATACCCCTAAGCAATATGATCCAAAATTTAGGAAGGATATTATTGACAACGGTGGGGATAAATTTCAAGCACCTGGACAGGATAGCTATCATAATTCTACGGACGAGATATATAGATTTGGGGATAAATCCACCTATGATAGAGAGCAAGGACAGAAAGATAAGTTTAAGGAGAAGGTAGGTGAAGAATGAAAAAATATATTGTTATTTGTATGGTACTCTGTACCTTCTTATTAGCAGCGTGTCAGGCAAAAAGTCCAAAAAATTCTTCTAAGCTTAAACAATCAGAAACTGTGCGCTTAGAAAAAGCTAAGACATTAGAAGTTGGTGTCACTTATAAACTTGGAGATGATTTTAATGATTTGAATACTTTTTACGTGAGATTGACTGACGACAAGCATTATGTTTATATGATCGATGAAAGTCATAATACATTAAAAGAAATTAAAGAAAGAAGCGAAGATGGATATGCTTTCTATCCTTATATTTTATTTACGGAGGGTCAGTATACTAGGGATGGGGATCGTTTAAATTTGATACCTACGAAAACTATGGATGTGGAGTTTAAAGATCCTGATCATGTTAAAGACAAAATTATCGCTTCTAAGAGATTAGAGGAAGGGGCGAACTCCGGCAAAACAGTCACAATTGTCAAAGAGGATGGCGGCTACGTCGAAAGTAATCAGGGTAATTCCCTCTCTCTTTATAAAATAGATAAAAAACTCCCAAATTCAATTGATGATTTTTTAGCTCAGTACGACTATCAGCCAGAAGAGTTAGAGTGATTTTAAAGGCTCATCAGTTCCGCTACGTGATTTCGCAGCAGCAGGTTCAGTGGGTCAGAGATAACTATCGTCAAGAAGGCATGACAGATGAACAGGCCTTAGCCAAATATCTGGCCGAACGAGATATAAAATACAGTTCCGATAGTGAGTCACCGCGTTTGCATAATAAGGTAAAAAACGATTGAGGTAACTTAGTATATCCAGATGACAATGCCAATCAGTGCAATTACAAGGTGCTGATAGGTGGTGGACGCCATGGGGAATTCATCATTGACGATCAGGGTAATTTTGTGTCAGAGCTGGATACTGAAAATCGGACCGAAAATGATGTGATCAATGGTTCCAGCTTTAACTATGCGGATTTCCAACAGGATAAAGCCGATGAAGATGACGGCACTGCTAAACAGAAAGGCTATGTCTCATCCCATGATAGATTAGACGTCAATACGCCTAAACAGTGGGATCCTGAGTTTAGAAGAGAACAATCAGAAGATTATGCTTCTCCTAATAAAGCAAATGAAGGAAAAAAAGGGTGGAAAAGAAGCTTTAAAAATCCAAAAGGGTACTACGCAAAAGATGATAAGAGTGCTAAAGATCGAACTGACGAGGCAGCTGAAGCATTCAATGAGATGGTTGATGGTTATGAGGAGTAACTGCGATGAAAAAGAAATTGGCAATAAGTATTTTATTAGTAGCAATTTTGTTAGGAGCTATCAGTATGACTGCCTTAGTGATGCGAAATAACAAGCAGTCCTCGCATTCAGCCCCTCCCAGCTCTTCCTCTCATAAACAGGAAAGTTATGAAAAAACAATTGAGTTGGATCAGGTTTATAAAGAAAGTGATACTTACGCTACTTACTATAGAGTATTAAAATCTGATGGAACCTACATTGTGGTTCAAGATCGTGCTAATATCTATAGGACTCAAGCAGATCTAGATAAGGCAGGAAATGAAGAGGAAATGGCAGTAACTCCTAGTATTCATTATCGTACAGGAACATATAAAATTAATGGAAATGATATAAAATATACATCAAATAGCTCAACTGCTATTTATTTTAGTACAGTTGCTAATGTCAAAGATGGGAAATATTATTCGATAGAACAACAAAATCATAACAGTAACACTGTGTGGACAAAAAAGAAAAATGGATACAATACTAAAGAGAATGTCGTATTAAAATTATATAAATCTGATTATTCTATTCCGAATACTGAGGAAGAGTTTTTAGAGCAGTATACTTACGATCCTTCAACAAAAGACGATAGGTAATTTTGTGTCAGAACTAGTACTGAAAATGACGGTAGCTATTAAAAGAGTGGTAAAAGTAGTCTAAAATTAGTAAAAAACGAGCAAATCTTTTGATAATATGCTCGTTTTCTATTTACTTAATTGTCCTTATTCAGCCATTCTTGGTATTTTTCCACAAGATTGACGGCATACTGGGTAGCCAAAGCCAGTGAGAAAGCTTCTGTCCCTTCTGTTTCTTCGTTGGCAACCTCAATTTTGGTTTCATTGTAGATAGCCTTCAAACTCTCTTTGGATAGGGTATCTTTAAAAGCCTTAAATCCTTTATGCATAAATTCAACTCCATTCTAATGTAAAAAATATTAAGACATTAAGCTAGGTAGCTTTACTGTAGATACAAGGAAAGCTGACCGCCTCTCAATCTTTTTAGTCCGAAATTTCTTTTAAGCTTCCTAGTGTTATTATAGCATGAAAAAATTTCAATCTCTTGGTAAAAACTGCTTTTTTCCTGTTCAAGATATCTAGGGGAGAAAAAATTTTCCAGCAGTTGACTTTACAAATTCCTTGTCTGTCTGATATGATGAAATCATGGTTCAATCATACAGTAAAAATGCCAATCGCAATATGCGTCGTCCTATTGTCAAAGAAGAAGTCGTTCAGTACATGCGCACTCATCAGAAACAGGAAACAGGAGCGCTTGAAGATTTAGCAGCTTTTGCCCAAAAAGAAAATATCCCTATTATTCAGCCAGAAGTAGCAGCCTATTTTCGATTTCTTTTGCAGACTCTGGCACCGCAGTCAATTTTAGAAATAGGGGCCGCTATCGGTTATTCAGCTCTCTTGATGGCTGAATATGCGCCTCAGGCTGCGATTACTACAATTGAGCGCAATAAAGAAATGATCGATTTAGCTAAAACAAATTTTGCCTGCTATGATAAACGCAGACAAGTCACCCTCCTCGAAGGTGAGGCTGCAGACATATTAGCAACTCTAGAGACCCGATTTGACTTTGTTTTTATGGATTCGGCTAAGTCCAAATATATCGTTTTTTTGCCGGAGGTGCTCAGGCGACTTAGGGTCGGCGGTGTCATTGTGATTGATGATGTTTTTCAAGGTGGTGACCTCACACGTCCCATCACCGAGATCAGACGGGGCCAACGGGCTATTTATCGCGGTCTCCAACGGTTGATGGAGGCGACTTTGACTAACCCAGATTTGACAGCCAGTCTTCTACCTATCAGTGATGGTCTCCTCCTTATTCGTAAGAATGCCTCCGATGTAACTTTATCGGACTAGGCAAGATTTCTAAAAGTATGTTATAATAGAAAAGTTAACGTTTAGGGCGGGGAGCCCAAATATAAATAAGGAGTAACACATGGCTAGTAGAAAAGCATTTCAAGATGAAGTGAAAAATAAAAACCGACGTACTAAAAAAGACCAGCGCAAGAAAAAGAAAAAAACAGAAGGTAGTTTTTTCCATTCTCTAGCGACGATCTTTGGCAGTAAAGTCTTTAGAGGATTGGCTACAATTGTCCTAGCAGCAGCTCTGGGGGGAGCCGGAACTTACTTGTGGATGAACAGCAGACCGTCTGAGCAGACTGTTTTGGTTCGCATGAAGGGGAAAACCATCACTGTTGCTGATCTTTATGAAAGCTCTAAGGGTTCAGATGCTACGAAGACTGCCCTCTTGCAAAAGATCTTCTCAACGATGTTAGAGGATAAATACGGCAAAAAAGTTTCTAATGATACCGTTGATAAAAAATATCAGCAGTACGTTAAGCAGTATGGTGATCAGCTGACGACGCTTCTATCACAAAACGGTATGACAGCTGATACCTTTAAAGAAGGCCTGCGAGTTCAAGCCCTGCAAGAGTATGCTTACAAACAAGCTGCTAAAAAGGATTTAACTGATAAGAAATTACAGGAGCTGTACAAGGATTATACCCCAACTGTAACGGTTAGCTACATCCAAGTAAGCGACAAGGAAAAAGCTGATTCTCTCCATGAGCAAGCTACAGCTGACGGTGCGGATTTCAGTCAATTGGCTAAAGATAACAACGGTCAAGAAAATGTTGCTTTCGATTCGGGCGATGCATCATCTTCTAATGAATCGCAAAACCTTCCGCCGGAAGAAGTCCAAAAGGTGGCTTTCAAGTTGGATAAAGATGCTGTTTCGGATGTCGTTGAAGTTTCGGGCAATGATAGCTCCAAGAGCTACTACATTGTCAAGGTTACCGATAAAACAGAGAAGAATCCTGACTGGACAGCTTATAAGAAACGTTTGTCAGATGTCTACGTTAACAAAAAAGTTAGCGATAGCAGCTTTACAAATAAAGTCACAGCTAACTTACTCAAAGAGTACAACGTGACTATTGAAGATCAAACATACAGCTCTTTACTGTCTAACTACGGTTTAGACTCATCAGCATCAAGTTCATCTTCAAAAGCTAAATAAAATATCCAGCTTGAGATTTTATCGTCAAAGCTAGTAGGAATTGAGAATGGTTTCCCCTTAATACCAGTTCAGAAATCTGGCGGATGCTGCGAGCCAGACAGGTAGGGTGAGCTTGCTACTCAGTCTTAACAACTTAATAAACTCAATGAAGAATGACAAGTTCATAAAATGGAGGTGGTACCGCGGCTTAGCTCGCCCTTCTCTTAAAGTGGACTTGTCTTTTTATAACTTTTTATTATACCGAGGAGTTCTGTATGAAAACATTTCAAATTAAACAAAAGATGTGGTCTTTGGGTGGAAAATTTATTATCAATGATGAGCTGGGCATGCCCACCTATCAAGTGGAAGGCAGCCTCTTCAAAATTCCAAAGACCTTTACAATTGCGGATATGTCTGGAAATCAGGTAGGGAAAATTGAAAAGCGGGTGTGGGCCTTCCTTCCTAAATTTGATGTGAATCTAGCCAATGGACAAATTGTTACCATCAAAAAGGATTTTAGCTTTTTTAAACCCCATTATTCTCTCGAAAATCTGAATATGGAAGTTCAGGGCAACTTCTGGGATATGAATTTCAACCTGCTGCAAAACGGTCAAATCGTAGCTCGCATCTCACAGGAGTGGTTTCGAATGACCTCAACTTATAATATTGAGGTTTATAATGAAGCTTACTGTGACCTAGTCATCGCTTTAACCGTAGCGATTGATTATGTGAAAGCCCAAGAATCTGGGGTTGCAGCTAGCTCAGCCTCAAATTAACTAAGAATAGCTATATAGAAAGGTTATAAATTACCAATGAAACTATTAACATCAGCACAAATTCGTCAAATGTGGTTAGACTTTTGGAAATCAAAAGGCCACTCCGTAGAACCCTCAGCTAACCTAGTGCCGGTCAATGATCCCACTCTCCTCTGGATTAACTCTGGTGTTGCTACCCTCAAGAAATACTTTGATGGATCAGTTATTCCGGAAAATCCCCGCATTACTAATGCTCAAAAATCGATCCGTACTAACGATATTGAAAATGTCGGAAAGACAGCCCGCCACCACACCATGTTTGAAATGCTGGGGAACTTCTCAATCGGAGATTACTTCCGTGATGAGGCGATCGAGTGGGGCTATGAACTCTTAACTAGTCCGGACTGGTTTGCCTTTCCTAAGGAAAAGCTTTATGTGACTTATTACCCAGATGACAAGGCTACCTATAACCGCTGGATTGCTTGTGGTATGGAGCCTAGTCACATGGTTCCAATTGAAGATAACTTCTGGGAAATAGGTGCTGGTCCTTCAGGACCAGATACCGAAATCTTTTACGACCGTGGTGAGGACTTTGATCCAGACCATATAGGACTTCGTCTTTTGGCAGAAGATATTGAAAACGACCGCTATATCGAGATCTGGAATATCGTCTTATCACAGTTCAACGCAGATCCTAAAGTTCCACGTAAAGAGTATAAGGAGCTTCCAAGCAAAAATATTGATACGGGTGCTGGCTTAGAGCGTCTGGCAGCAGTTATGCAAGGGGCTAAAACCAACTTTGAAACAGACCTCTTTATGCCTATTATTCGGGAAGTTGAAAATCTCTCAGGCAAGACCTACGATCCAGATGGCGACAACATGAGTTTCAAGGTCATCGCTGACCATATCCGTGCTCTTTCCTTTGCTATTGGTGATGGCGCTCTCCCTGGTAATGAAGGACGCGGTTACGTCCTGCGCCGTCTCCTTCGTCGTGCGGTCATGCATGGCCGCCGTTTGGGAATTACAGATACCTTCCTCTACAAACTTGTTCCAACGGTTGGTAAAATTATGGAATCTTACTATCCAGAAGTACTGGAAAAGCAAGACTTTATTGAGAAAATCGTTAAACGCGAAGAAGAGACCTTTGCCCGCACAATTGATGCCGGTAGCGGTCATTTGGAAGAGCTCCTAGCTGATCTCAAAGCGGCTGGTAAGGATACTTTGGAAGGTAAGGACATCTTCAAACTCTACGACACCTACGGATTCCCAGTTGAACTAACAGAAGAGTTGGCAGAGGATGCTGGTTATAAAATTGACCATGCTGGTTTCCAAGCTGCCATGAAAGAGCAGCAAGAGCGGGCTCGGGCTGCCGTTGTCAAGGGCGGTTCTATGGGGATGCAAAACGAAACCCTCGCAGGTATCGTTGAGCCATCAACCTTTAGCTATGAAAAGGAAGCCCTAGACAGCAAGCTTTCGGTTATCATTGTGGATAACGAGCGTGCAGACTCAGCAACTAGTGGTCAAGCCCTTCTCGTCTTTGAAGAAACACCATTCTATGCTGAAATGGGCGGACAGGTAGCTGACCATGGTGTCATCACAGATGCTGCTGGCCATGTCCTAGCCCGTGTGACAGATGTGCAAAAGGCGCCGAATGGTCAAGCCCTTCATACCGTTGAGGTTGAAGGCGAATTGACTCTCGGGACAGAGTATCACTTGGAAATCGACCACAAACGTCGCTATGCGGTTGAGAAAAACCATACGGCCACTCACTTGCTCCATGCGGCCCTTCACAATGTCATCGGTGAGCATGCGACTCAGGCCGGATCGCTCAATGAAGAAGACTTCCTGCGCTTTGACTTCACCCACTTCGAGGCTGTGAACGCTTATGAACTCCGTCGTATTGAAGAAGAGGTCAATCAACAAATCTGGAAAGCTATTGCGGTCAAGACGATTGAGACTGACCTTGATACGGCTAAGGAGATGGGAGCCATGGCTCTTTTCGGTGAGAAGTACGGCAAGGATGTTCGTGTCGTGGTTATCGGTGATTATTCTATCGAGCTCTGTGGCGGTACTCACCTGGGTAATACCTCTGAAATTGGGCTCTTTAAGATCGTCAAAGAAGAAGGAATCGGTTCAGGCACCCGCCGTATCCTTGCCCTGACCGGTCAACAAGCCTTTGAAGCCTTCCGTGAGGAAGAGGATGCCCTTAAGGCAGTGGCTGCGACTGTCAAAGCACCTCAGCTTAAGGAAGTCCCAGCTAAGGTGCAAAATCTGACCGAGCAAGTTAAAGATCTGCAAAAAGAAGTCGCAGAACTCAAAGAAAAAGCTGCTGCTGCCGCAGCAGGCGATATTTTCAAAGATGTCAAGGAGGCAAACGGCATCCGTTACATTGCTAGTCAAGTAGAGGTTTCAGATGCCAGTGCTCTTCGGACCTTTGCGGATAATTGGAAGCAAGCTGACCACTCTGATATTTTGGTCCTTGCTGCAAGTATTGGAGAAAAGGTCAATGTTCTCGTTGCCAGCAAGACCAAGGAAGTTCACGCTGGTAATCTCATCAAGGAACTGGCTCCAATTGTTTCAGGTCGCGGTGGCGGTAAACCAGATCTGGCTATGGCTGGTGGATCAGATGCCTCAGCTATCCAAGCTCTTTTAGCCGCTGTGGCAGATAAGCTCTAAGCTGAGTTAACTGCCTGTCTCAAATGCGATAGGAATAAAAAGCCAAGTTTGATTAAGCTTGGCTTTTTTGACTGTCGAAAACCACCAGTTATGTTAGTGGTTCTAAAGATCCTTGAGCCTAGTATTAAAACCTCAGTCTTCTATTAACCGCTTTTTTAGCATGGCTATCGAATCCCATTTACCTCTCTTTTATCGTCAGCCTGCCTGCGGCTGCTTGTAGTGGCGATTTTTACTATGTTTATAGCATTACTTGGAAATATCGTAACAATGAGATTTTAGTAAAAAATAACGAAGGTAGAATCAAGATTCTTCAGATCTAAGTTCAGGACTCTAAGACAAATGATGTCTCATAGTCCTTTTATACTGTTTGAATACAATAAAGAATGCTAAGTTTTATAGATTGGAAGGCTAGAAAAATACGCTTTTGCTTGTGCCTATTTTGCAAGAATTGGCACCAAAAGATTATAATAATCAAAAAAATATACTTATGATTTCATATAAATTAAAAGTATAACAAAAGTATTTCTTTAAAAGCGATTCTATGTTATAATGAAGCAGGCAAATTATGATTTGCTTAGAAAAATATTGGGAGAAAACAATGAAAGCAAAACAAGTTTACGGTTTTCGAAAAAGTAAGGTTGTGAAATCTCTATGCGGTGCTGTGTTGGGAGCCACAGCGCTGGTGTCACTGACAGGCTATAGAGCAGCAGCCGAGGAAGTATCGGAAACAACATCGACAAGCGGTGTTGACACGAAGGTTGTCGGGACAGCAACAGGCAACCCAGCGACTAATCTGCCGGAAGCCCAAGGGCCAGCCAGCGACCAAGCCAGCCAGAGTCAGGCCCAAGCCGGCCAGAACAATGGGGAGAAGCTGGTTGTAGAGACCCCGTCACCAGAATTGGAGCAGGCGGTTAAGGAAGCCTACCAAGCTGGTGTGACGGTTCAAGAAGAGGCTGATGTGGACGCGGGGACCGTTCAGACCTCAGAGCAAGCAGCTGCTAAGCAGGCGGAGATCGATGCGGATTATGCCCAGCAAGTAGAAGAAATTAAGACAACTTTAAAAGATTATTCAGCCTCTAAGGCAGTTTATGATATTGATAAAGCCGCTTATGATACGGCTAAGGCCAAGTACGATCAGGATAAGGTAGCCTACGATACGGCTAAGGCCAAGTATGATCAGGATAAGGCAGCCTATGATACGGCTAAAACCAAGTATGATCAGGATAAGGCAGCCTACGATACGGCCAAAGCCAAATATGATCAGGACAAGGCGGCTTATGCTATAGCCAAGGCCAAGTATGATCAGGATAAGGCAGCTTATGATGCTGCTAAAACAGAATATGATCGCCTCAAAGCAGCCTACGATATTGCTAAAACCAAGTACGATCAAGATAAAACTGCTTACGATGCAGCCAAGGTTAAATATGATCAGGATAAGGCAGCCTATGATACGGCTAAAGCCAAGTACGATCAGGATAAGGCAGCCTATGATACGGCTAAAGCCAAGTACGATCAGGACAAGGCAGCCTATGATACAGCTAAAGCCAAGTATGATCAGGATAAAGCAACTTATGATCTTAATAAGGAATTATACGACCAAGACGTCATTAAATATCAAGAGGCACTGGTAGAAGCAGAAAATAAGAAAAATCAAGATGGCTACCTATCTGTGGCAACGCCCCAACCTCTAATTTTTAAGCGTGAAGATAATGCCATAACGAGTCTAGAGCCTTCTGTAAAACAGTACACTAAGGACGAGTTAACAGATTACATTGCGGCTTTACCAATCGACACTCCTTCTAAAGAAATCATTGATATTATCAATAATATGGAGGATTTAGCAGATGGCACTAGAGTTGTTCTGAACAAAGGTGTTCCGCTTACTGTTACCTATACAAATCTTGAAAATTCAACTTTTGATGGTAAAAAGATCTCAAAAGTAACGTATACCTACACTTTGAAAGAAGCAAGTATTACTGGCGAGGTACTTCCTATAGTCTTATATAAGGATCCAACTAAAACCCTTTGGTATCCTGCTATGGGGGGAAGTGTTAAGATTAACATGGCCACAAAATTTTACGATGCCGACGGTCAATTGATTGATCTGACAGGCGGTTTGTTCAGCTTTTCTTCTTTAAACTCAGATTTAAAATCAGTAGAGTGGGTCTCTGGCTTTAATGGTGAGATGATCCCAATTTCAGGATCTGCTATTGTCCCCCATCCAAATGGCGATGTTCATGCTGATCACTCTACAGATTCTATAGCAGAAGGCTCACGCTTTGACTATGCTGAGTGGGATACAGAACTCAGTCCACTTAAATGGTATGGTGCTATTGTCGGTAAGGCTAATGGCAGTGATGTCAGCTTTGATATTGCGTCGACCGGACGTTATCTAGTTTGGTTTGCCTTTAACTCCGATATTAAGGCAGTTGGTGTTCCAGTGAAACCCATAGAGCCAGTAGCACCGACACCGCCAACTGAACCGACTGAACCAGTAGCACCAACCCCACCAATTGAGCCCGCTATTCCAGTAGAGCCGGTAGCGCCAACCCCACCAACCGAACCAGTAGCACCAACGCCGCCAACTGAACCAACTGAACCAGTAGCACCGGTTGTTCCGACACCTCCGACTGAACCGGTTGCACCGATTCCGCCGGCTGCACCAGTGGCACCCGCTGTTCCAACGGTTCGTTACCACTATGCGAGATATGCCATCCAGCCTCAGGTTAACAAGGCCATCACCAATAACGTAGGAGTCGATATCGACAAGACCCTGGTCGCTAAACAGTCGGTGGTCAAGTTCCAACTGAGAACGGCTGAACTGCCGGCCAACCGTGAGGAAACCACCTCCTTCGTCTTGGTCGATCCCCTGCCAAGCGGCTATCAGTTCAACCTAGAAGCGACTAAGGTGGCCAGTCCAGACTTTGAGGTCACCTATGACGCCCCCACGCATACCGTGACCTTTACGGCCACTGCGGAAACCCTTACCCAGCTCAATCAGGACTACACCAAGGGCATCACTGCCCCCGTCCCAACCATTGTCGGTCAGGTCATGAACGACGGGGCCACCTACGAAAATAACTTTACCCTAACGGTCAACGATGCTTATGGGGTCAAATCCAATATCGTTCGGGTCACTACCCCAGGGAAACCAGGAGACCCAGATAATCCCAATAATAACTACATCAAACCGCACAAGGTCAATAAAAATGAAAACGGCACCGTGATTGACGGCAAGACCGTCCTGGCTGGTTCAACCAATTTTTACGAATTGACGTGGGATCTGGATCAATACAAGGGCGATAAGTCTTCCCCAGATACCATCCAAAAAGGGTTCTTCTACGTAGACGATTACCCAGAAGAAGCTTTGACCTTGCGTCCAGAATTGGTAAAAATTACCGACGCTAAAGGCCAGGCTGTAACAGGGATCAGTGTCGCAGATTATGCCAGCCTTGAGGCGGCCCCAGAGGACGTTCGGGCCATGCTTCAAGCGGCTAAGATCACACCAAAAGGGGCCTTCCAGCTCTTTACAGCGGATGATCCGCAAGCCTTCTATGAGGCCTATG